>JAOPVO010000336.1 GCA_025966155.1 Pseudonocardiales bacterium | reverse complement strand
CTTCGCGGCGCCCCTCTTCGCCGGAGCCGCGTTCGCCGCGGCCTTCTTCGCCGGCGCCTTCTTCGCCGGGGCCGTGGCCGCGCCGGCGTCGCCGTCCGCGGCCACTGCCTCGCCGCGGTTGCGCTTGGCCGCCTCGACCGACGCCCGCAAGGCCGCCATGAGGTCCACGACGTTGCCGGCCTTGGACGTGTCGGCGGCCGGCGCGTCGACAACCTCGCGGCCCTCGACCTTCGCGTCGATCACCTGCTGGAGCGCGGCCCGGTAGTCATCCTGATAGGCAGTGGGGTCGAAGTCGCCGGACATGCTGTCGATCAGCGACTGCGCCATCTGCATCTCCTGCGGCCGCGCAGTGATGTCCTCGTCGAGGAAGGCGAAGTCCGGGGTGCGGATCTCGTCGGGCCACAGCATCGTCTCGAGCACGAGGACGTCATCACGCACGCGAAGCGTCGCCAGCTGCTCCCGGGTGCGCAGGGCGACCTTGACCACGGCGACCATCCCGCTCTCCTGAAGGGCATCGCGCAGCAGCACATAGGGCTTGGCCGCGGATTTGTCCGGCTCCAGGTAGTAGCTCTTGGCGAAGTAGATCGGGTCGACCTGCTCGAGCGGCACGAACTGGAGGACATCGACGGCCTTGGTGGTCGTGAGCGGCAGGTCGGCGAAGTCGTCGTCGGTCAGCACCACCGTCTCGCCGTCGGGCAGCTGATAGCCCTTGGCGATATCCCCGTAGGCGACCTCCTCGCCGTCGACCTCGGCCACGCGCTTGTAGCGGATGCGCGACCCGTCGCTGCGGCGGACCTGATGGAAGGAGATGTCCTTCTCCTCGGTCGCGGAGTACATCTTGACCGGGATCGTGACCAGGCCGAAGGACACCGAGCCCTTCCACATCGACCGCATGGCCTGTCCTCTCGTGACCTGCATCTTCCGGCGCGTGGCGCGCCCGGATGCTCATCATTCCCCGCAGCGGGGCAGGATCACCAGCGTGCAGCCGATGCTTGCGTTGACCGCCGGGCTGCCGACGGGCCCGGAGTGGTCCTATGAGTTCAAATGGGACGGCATGCGCGCGCTCGTCGACGCGACGCCCGGGGCGCTGACCGTGACCAGCCGCAACGGCAACAACATCGCCACCGCCTACCCCGAGCTCACCGCGCTGTTCGGGGCGGACGGGACGCCCGATGTCCTGCTGGATGGCGAGATCGTGGCCTTCGACGGCGACGGGCGCCCGTCGTTCGGGCTGCTCCAGACCCGGATGCACGTGCGCGCGGCCAAGCAGGCCCGCGCGCTCGCGGCGTCCACACCGGTGTCGTTCCTCATCTTCGACGTGCTCCGACTGCACGGCGTGGACCTCCTGAACCGCAGCTACACCGAGCGGCGAGCGACCCTGGAGCGCGTCGCCGCCGACCACCCGGGCTGGGTGGTGTCCCCCGCCTTCGACGACGGCGAGGCCACGTCGGCGGCGGCGCAGGCGAACGGGCTGGAGGGCGTCGTGGCCAAGCGGCGCACCAGCCCGTACCGGCCCGGCGCGCGCAACGGCGACTGGGTGAAGGTCAAGTTCCTGCGCCGCCAGGAGTTCGCCGTGCTCGGCTGGGAGGCCGGGGACGGAAACCGGGCCGGCACGATCGGGTCGCTGATGCTGGGGGTCTCCGATGCCGCGGACCCGTCGGGCTGGACGTACATGGGGCAGGTCGGCAGCGGGCTATCGGCGCAGTCGACCCGCCAGTTGGAGTCCGCGCTCTCGCCGCTGGCCCGTCCCGACCCGGTGCTGTCCACCGTGCCGGTGCTGGTCGGGCGGCGCGCGGTCACCTGGGTCGAGCCGCGAGTGGTGGTGGAGGTCGAATACTCCGGGCTGAGCACGGAGGGGCGCCTGCGGCATCCGGTGTTCCTCGGCATCCGAACCGATAAGGCAGCTATCGACGCAGTGTGGGAAGGGACGGTCGAGAGTGGCTAAGGAAGGCGCGCGCATCGCCGTCCAGGTCGACGGGCGGGACCTCATGCTGACGAACCTGGACAAAGTGCTGTACCCGGCTGCGGCCTTCACCAAGGGCGAGGTGATCGACTACTACACCCGGATGGCGCCGGTCCTGCTGCCGCATCTGGCTGGCCGGCCGCTGACGGTGAAGCGGTACCCCAACGGCGTCGACGCCCCGTCGTTCTTCGAGAAGAACGCCTCGCGCGGCAAGCCCGCCTGGGTGCGCACGGTGCGGCTGCCCGTGCCGGGGTCGACGAAGAACCGCGATGAGATCGACTATCTGGTGGTCGAGGAGCTCGCGACGCTGGTGTGGCTGGCGAACCTGGCCGCGCTGGAGCTGCATATCCCCCAATGGACCGTCGGCCCGCGCGGTGCAGTGCGCGATGCCGACCTGCTCGTGGTCGACCTCGATCCGGGCCCGCCGGCATCCATAGTCGACTGTTCACGAGTGGCGCTGCAGATCCGCGACTACCTGGCCCGCGACGGGCTCACCGCATTCGCGAAGACGTCCGGCTCCAAGGGGATGCAGCTGAGCGTGCCCATCGCACCGGCCGCGGACGGGCGGACCTCCAGCTACGCCAAGGAGATGGCCCAGTCGATCTCCCAGGAGGACGACCGTGTCCTCTGGCAGATGACGCGGGCGCTGCGGCCCGGCAAGGTGCTGATCGACTGGAGCCAGAACAACGCCGCCAAGACGACGGTGAGCGTGTACTCGCTGCGGGCGCGCGACGAGCCGACGGCGTCGACGCCGGTGACGTGGGACGAGGTCGAGCAGTGCGCCGGGGGCGCGGACCTGCGGTTCACCGCGCCGCAGGTGCTCGAGCGGGTCGCGTCGCTCGGCGATCTGTACGGCGGGACGCTGAGCGATGAGTTCCGCGCGGCCCTGCCCAGCTGATCCGGCCCCTGCGTCGGCCGTGGCGGCCCGTGGCTCGCCGTCGCCCCCCGGACGCTTCGCGGGGCGCTCGATGGGCGCCGCTGATTCCGCTCGCAGCGCAGCCGGACACGGAGCGGCTGGTCCGTCGGTTAGCGTGGTGAGGCAAACGGACCGCTGCACCGCGGCGGATCCGGTTCATGCCACACGACAGCAGGAGGACGTGCGTGGAGGTCAAGATCGGGGTGCTGCACAGCCCCCGGGAGTTGGTTGTCGAGAGCGCACTCAGCCAGGACGAGATCCAGAAGGTCGTGGCCGACGCCCTCGCCTCCACCGGCGGGGTCCTCAGCCTGGACGACGAGAAGGGCCGCCGGGTCATCGTCCCGACGACGCTCGTCTCGTACGTCGAGATCGCCCAGCCCGACGTCCGCAAGGTCGGTTTCGGCACCTGAGCGCAGAGCACACCGAACCACCCCCAGAATCCGGCAGCACCATTCGGCACGGCGGGCGTGACGCGGGCGGCAACGTCCGCGCTCCACGCGCCCGCCCGCGTACAGTGATGCCCGGCTGTCCCCGCAGGCAACGATCGGTTCGCGCCACCACGGCGCACCGGGAGCCGGGGCAGCGGACAACTGTGCGCGGACCTCGCTGATATCTCTCACGCGACGACCGGGGTCGGCGCGTGACGATGAGACAAAGCGAGGCAGTGCATATGGCACAGAACGACGACCTGACCACAGCCGGGCCCGACGCCGCGGAGCACGAACCCGCCCCGATCGCCCTGCTGGCCGAGGATGCGGAGGCGCTGGCCGCGCGCGCGCCCGTCAGCGCCGAGGCCCCGGCCTTCTCCGACTTCAACGTGAACCCCAAGATCGTCGAGGCACTGGCGTCGGTCGGGATCGTGCGGACGTTCGCGATCCAGGAGCTGACCCTCCCGATCGCCCTCGCCGGCTCGGACCTCATCGGCCAGGCCCGCACCGGAACCGGCAAGACCCTCGGCTTCGGCGTCCCGCTGCTCAACCGCCTGACGATCCACGAGGGCGACGACGCGCGGGGCAGCAAGCCGCAGGCGATTGTCATCGCCCCGACGCGCGAGCTGGCCAGCCAGGTGTCCGGCGACATCGCCGCCGCCGGCAAGCTGCTCGGCGCGCGCGTTCTGACCATTTACGGCGGGCGCGCCTACGAGCCGCAGATCGAGGCCCTGACCCGCGGCGTCGACGTCGTGGTCGGCACCCCCGGGCGCCTCATGGACCTCATGGAGCAGGGCCACCTCAAGCTCGACGCGATCCAGACCCTCGTACTCGACGAGGCCGACGAGATGCTCGACCTCGGCTTCCTGCCCGACATCGAGAAGATCATGGCCCGCATCCCGGCCCGTCGCCAGACGATGCTGTTCTCGGCCACCATGCCCGGCCCGATCGTCGCGCTGGCCCGCCAGTTCCTGAACCAGCCGATCCAGATCCGCGCCGAGGTGCAGGGCAGCGTCCCGGCGACCGAGCACATCGACCAGTTCGCCTACCGCGCGCACGCGATGGACAAGGTCGAGCTCCTGTCCCGCGTGCTCCAGGCTCGCGGCCGTGGCCTGACGATGATCTTCGTGCGGACCAAGCGCACCGCCGCCAAGGTCACCGACGAGCTCATCGACCGCGGGTTCGCCGCCGGCACCGTCCACGGGGACCTCGGCCAGGGCGCGCGCGAGCAGGCGCTGCGGGCTTTCCGCACCGGCAAGGTCGACATCCTGGTCGCCACCGACGTCGCCGCCCGCGGCCTGGACGTCGAGGCCGTCACGCACGTCATCAACTACCAGTGCCCCGAGGACGAGATGACGTACGTCCACCGGATCGGGCGCACCGCCCGGGCCGGTGCGTCCGGCACGGCCATCACCCTGGTGGACTGGGACGACCTGCCCAAGTGGAAGCTGATCTGCGACCAGCTGCAGATCCCGCTGCACGAGCCCCCCGAGACGTACTCCACGTCTCCGCACCTGTACCTGGAGCTCGATATCCCCGACGGCATCAAGGGCGTCCTGCCGCGGTCGCAGCGCACCCGCGCCGGCCTCGAGGCCGAGACGCTCGAGGACCTCGGCGGGCGCGACTCCGCCAAGGGCGGCCGCGCGCCGCGCGAGGGAGGTCGCGACAGCAGTCGGGACAGTGGGCGAGACAGCTCCCGCGGCGGCCCGCGCCGCTCGGGCGACTCCGCCGACGCCCCCGC
>JAOPVO010000320.1 GCA_025966155.1 Pseudonocardiales bacterium | reverse complement strand
GGCCAGCGACAAAGCGGCCCGATCGTCGCTGGTGCTGAGGCGGTGGGCGGGTCGGGGCGCGCGCTCGCGCAGGGTGGCGATCGTGCCGTGGTAGACGACCGAGCCGGTCCGCATGATGGTGACGTTGTCGCAAATCTCCTCGACCTCGCCCATGTCGTGGCTGCTCAGCAGCACTGTGAGGCCGCTGGCCGCGAGACGTTTGATGAGGGCCCGCATGTCTCGGATGCCCGCAGGGTCCAGGCCGTTGGCCCGCTCGTCGAGGACGAGCAGCCTCGGGTCGCGCAGGAGCGAGGCGGCGACGCCCAGCCGCTGGCGCATGCCGAAGGAGTAGCCGCCGACCTTGTCCCGCTCTCGGCCGGTGAGGTCGACGATGTCGAGGACCGTCGCGATCCTCTCGCGCGCGCCGTAGCCGTCGAGCGCGGCGAGGAGCCGCAGATTGGCCAGGCCGGTGAGGTAGGGGTAGAACCTCGGGCTCTCGATGAACCCGGAGACGCCGTCCAGGGCGCGGGCACCGTCGCGCTGCCAGGTGCGGCCGAAGACCTCCAACGTGCCGGCGTCGGGGCGGATGAGCCCGAACAGCATGCGCAGGAACGTGGTCTTGCCGGCGCCGTTGGGCCCGAGTACCCCGTAGACCTCGCCCTCCCGGACGGACATGGAGATGCCGTCGACTGCGGTCAGCCGGCCGTACCGCTTGGTGACATCGGCGGCGGCTACTGCCAGGCTCTCGCTCATGTGATGACCGTACGAATCGCACCTGAAGGGAACATGAGCCCGCCCCCGGCGGTCAGCCGACAATAGGCAGCAACACACTCGCGCTGGTCCCGCTGGCGGGATGCTGGCACGGCACGTCGAAGTGCGCCGCGTACCGGTGATGCGTCCCCGCTGAGCACAGCCTCAGTTCGCCGCCGTAGTGATCCACGAGGGTCTGGACGAGCGACAGACCGAGGCCGGCGCCGGGCCGCGCCCGGGCGGCGGCCGATCCTCCGAACCGCCCGGCAGCGAGGGGCAGGAAGTCGTGGTCGATGCCTGGCCCGTCGTCGTGCACCACCAGCACGGCGACGCTCTGACGCACGGCCAGCGACACGACGCAGGGTGGCTCGCCGTGCGCGGCTGCGTTATCAAGCAGGTTCCCCAGCACTTGGCGGACTTGGGCATCAGGCATGTCCACCGGTGCGGTCGCGGCCCCGGGCGGCATATCCAGGTTCGCCCCAGTGCGTAGCACGACGGAACTGACGACAGCCGCGAGGTCCGCGCCGACCGCGGTCGTGTCGCCCCCGTCGGTCACGGTGCTCAGGCTGAGCAATCGCCTCGCCAGGGCGCTCAGGGCGCCGATGTCCTCGCCCAGCTCGTGCAGTACGGCCTCGTGCTCGGGAACGCTTCGCGGCCGGGCCAGCGCGAGCTGGACGCGGGTCGACAGCAGCGTCAACGGCGTCCGGAGCTCGTGAGAGGCGTCTTGGGTGAAGCGGCGCTCACGGGCCACCGTCTGCTCGAGCGCGGCCAGGACCTCGTTGAGCGTGTGGCCCAGGCGCGTTACCTCATCGTCGCGTCCGTCGGGAACGTCGAGGCGAACCCCTCGGTCCCCGGAGGCGATCCGGGCTGCCTGCGCCCGGTAGCGCTCGACCGGCGCCAGTGCCGCCTTGGCCAGGCGCTCCCCGACCACAGCCGTCACCAGCAGCGCTCCAGCGCCGGCCAGGGCCAGCTGCGCGAGGAGCTCCCGAAGGGCCTCGTCGCGCCCGTCGCGGCGCTGAGCGACGACCAGCACCCGCGCCGGCCCGTCGCCCTGGACCGGCACGGCGATCAGCCGCAGAGGCCGGCGACTGCGCGGCAGCAGTGCGCCGACATCGACGATCACCTCGCGGTCGACCGCCGTGCGGAAGGACCGGCTGGGCAGCACCGGAACGGTCCCGAGCTGATCGCCGGCCACGAGGACCGCCCCGTTTCCGTCGAGGACCTGATAGAGGCGACCGGCCGAGGTGCGTTGGAGCCCTGCGTCCTCTGCCACTGTGCCCTGGGGGCTGACCAGCGGAGCGAGTGCGGACACGTCGGCCCTCAGGTCGTTGTCCAGTCGCAGGTCCAAGGCGTAGGACACCCGCCAGTAGACGAACGCCCCAGCGGCGGTCAGCACGATCGTGATCGCCACGACGAACCCGGCCACGAGGCGGAGCCGGATCGGGAGGGCGCCGAGCCTTCGGTGGATCCTGCCCACCGTCATCCGCCGGCCGGATCGAAGCGATAGCCGATCCCGCGCAGGGTCCGGATGGAGTCACGGCCGAAGGGGCGGTCGATCTTGAGCCGCAACTGGGCGACGTGCACGTCGATGGTGTTGTTGCGCACGTCGGTGTCGCCGTCCCACACCGCGTCCAGCAGATCGAAGCGGCTGACAGCCTGGCCCGCACGAGTCATCAGCACAGCCAGGATGTCGAACTCGCGTGCCGCCAGCCCAACCGGCTCGCCGCCGCGCGACACCTGCCGGCTGACTGGGTCCAGCACCAGGTCCCCGGCCCGCAGCGCCGTCAAGGCGCTGCTTCGGTCCCGCCGGTGCCGAGCGCGCAGCCGGGCCAGCAGCTCGTCGAGCTCGAAGGGCTTCGCCAGGTAGTCATCGGCCCCGGCATCCAGGCCGCCGACCCGATCCGGCAGCTCCCCGCGGGCGGTGAGCAGCAGCGCCGGGGTCGTGTACCCGTCGGCCCGGAGGGCCCGCAGGATCTCCGGACCCTCCGTTCCGGGCAGCATCCAGTCCAGCAGCAGCACGTCCACGCCCCCGCGCCGCGCAGCCGCAAGTGCCGATATCCCGTCGTGGTGCACATCGACGCTGTGACCGGACTCCACCAGGGCCTGCTCCAGCAGCGCCGCCAGGCGCACGTCGTCCTCCGCCACCAGCACCCTCATCTGGACAGTGTGGCGCGGCGGTCTGCAGCGGGCATGAGGTGGTCTGGTAGCGACGATCGCCGCAGAGTCCGCTCCCAGGGCTTGCTGGAGCCAGCGGTGCGGCGAGCTGGGCGGGGGGTAGGGCGTGGCGGTGACCGACAACCGGGCTGGGGCCCAGGCCGTCCCTGTGCGCACCATCGTGACCGTCATCGGGCTCCTGCTCGCGACGGCGGCGATGCTCTGGGTGGCCTACCGCGCCGAGCGCGTACTGGTGTGGCTGGTGATCGCCGCCTTCTTCGCCGTTGCGCTCCACCCGCCGGTGTCTTGGGTGCAGCGCCGATTGCTGCACGGTCGTCGGCGCGCCCTGGCCACACTGCTCGTCTTTCTGGGAGTGGTGCTCGTCCTGGTTGGGGTGATCGCCGTCTTCGCTGTGCCGCTGGCGCATGAAGGGGCGAGCCTGGCCCGGCAGGCGCCGGACCTGATCGAGCAGGCCCGCAACGGCCAGGGCCCCGTTGGCCGCCTGCTCGAGCGCTTCCATGCCGTGACCTATCTGCAACAGCACGAGGAGGAGCTCAAGTCTGCGGCAGGTGGGCTCACAAGCCCGGCAGTGGGCGTGCTCCGGGGCGTACTCACTGGGCTGGCCGGTGCGGTGACGATCTTCGTGGTGGCTTACCTGATGGTGCTCGAGGGACCGAAGCTGATTGCCGGGGCGCTGGCTCTATGTCCGGACCGCCGGGCGGAGCGGATCCGCCGGGTCGCCGCCGACTGCGCCAAGTCGGTGACCGGGTACATAGCGGGCAATCTGCTGATCAGCGTCATCTGCGGCCTGCTGACTCTCGTCGTGCTCCTCGTCCTCGGTGTGCCCTACGCCGGCCTGATCGCCCTGTTCGTGGCCATCGCCGACCTCATCCCCCTGGTCGGGGCCACTCTGGGCGCCGTCGCCGCCGCGATCGCCGGGCTCGCCCACTCCGTGTCAGCGGGGATCGCCGTCGTCGTCTTCTTCCTCATCTACCAGCAGTTGGAGAACCACCTGCTGCAGCCGTTGGTATTCGCCCGGACGGTCAAGCTCAACCCGCTGACGGTCATCGTCGCCATCCTCATCGCCGTGGAGCTTGCCGGCGTGCTCGGCGCCCTGCTGGCGATTCCGACGGCTGCCATCATCCAGGTGATCCTGCGCGACGTCTGGGACCACCGGCGCGGCCGGCCCCGAGAGGAGCCGACCATCGGCGAGGACCACTTACCCGCGACCTGAAGTATCGGCTTCACTTCGTTGACTCCTTCCGCCAGTGGGGAGGGGACGGACATCGGGTCTCGGTCCGTATGCGAAGGGCTGCGTTCATGGCGGCGAGGCCGGCCTGGCGGCGACGCGGGAATGATCGCGGCAGGGCGACCAGCAGTCCGGCGAGTTCCTCCGATTGGGTGAGGCGCGTCCGACCGCCGCGCAGCGGCAGCAGCTCGATGCGGTGCCGAATGCGGACGCCGCGGAGTGGCCCGAGCCGTTCCTGCCATACGAAGCATGCGCCGATGTCAACGGCGCTGATGGTCGGGCGGGGCTGTCAACGCCCGCGCCCCAGGCGGACTTAGGTGGAGTGTCGGTCGGGCGCTGAGTGCCAGGCGGCCTTCGAGGCTGACGATGAAGGGGATCCAGTCGGCGTAGCCGCCCACGTCCGACAGCTGCGCCCACACCGCCTCGACGGGCGCGCAAATCGTGATCATGGCCTGGATCCGCATCATGGCCGCTGGCGCTCGGATCGTGCCGCCGCCCCGGGGCCGGGCGGCGGCT
>JAOPVO010000312.1 GCA_025966155.1 Pseudonocardiales bacterium | reverse complement strand
GTGTTCCTGCCGATGTCCCTGGCGCCGGGCTGGCTCGAGGGCCTCAGCCGGGCCAATCCGCTGACGTACCTGGTCGACGCGTCGCGGGCGCTGTTCACCGGGAAGTTCGGCGATTCCGATGTCCTGAGCGGCATCATCGTGACCGCCGTGTTCACCGCGCTGCTGGCGTGGTGGGGCACCCGCACCTTTCAGCGCACATCGTCCTGATCTCGCGGATGTCACTCTGCGTATCTGAAATGTCACGCTATGGTAGGACGCGGCGGTGGGCCGATATAGTCCGGATGCTCCAGCCCCGCGATTCGGTAGCGGCCGCGGGTGTGGTGGCGCTGATGTGCGTCGTGGCGGGGGCTATATAGCATCGCCGATGCCGCTCTCTATGAGGCGAAGCGCTCCGGACGCGACCGGCTCGTGCGCGCCGCGGCCCCCCCGGCCCAGTTGCCCGCGTCCTAGCCGACGGTCTCGCAAGGGCACGCGACAATGGGGAACGTGCCGTCCCGCCCCCGCCGCCCTGCCCGCCCCGCCCGCGCTCGCGCTGCCGTCGCGCCGCCCTCGATCATCCCAGAGCTGACCGGGCCGTGCCTCTGCGGCGCCGCCGAGACCTACGCCGCGTGCTGCGGCCGGTACCACCGGGGCGACGCCGCGGCCCCGACTGCCGAGGCGCTCATGCGCTCGCGCTATTCGGCGTTCGCGCTGCGCGATCCGGTGTACCTGATCCGCACCTGGCATGCCTCCACCCGGCCGTCGCGCCTCGACCTCGGCGACGGCCGCACGTGGGAGCGGCTGCAGGTGCTCGGCAAGTCCGGCGGCAGCCTCTTCGACACCGAGGGCGAGGTCCGGTTCCGCGCCACCTACGTCGAGGACGGCGCCCGCGGCGCGCAGGAGGAGACCAGCCGCTTCATCCGCGAGGGCGGCGAGTGGCTGTACATAGGCGGCTTAGCCGAATCGGTGCGCCCATGAGCGCCGCCGGCAGCGGCCCCGGCGGCGCGCTCGCCGCAGCCATCGTCGGCGCTGTGACGGCCGCGCAGGCTCAGGACGCCGACCGCTTCGATCAGCTCGCCGCCGATCTGCGCGGCGCGATGGCGCCGCACGTCGACACGGTGCTGAGCACGGTGGTCCGGGACCTGCTCGAGCAGCAGCACCCCGATGGGCTGGCCGGCGATGACATCGCCGATGTCCTGACCCGGTGCATCGAGGATGCGGCGTGGCTGCCGGACATCGAGGCCCGGACGCTGGTGATCGTGCTGCTCGGCGCGCTGGGTGTGGCCGAGCCCGTCCCGACCGACGACGTCGAGGAGCGATCGCAGGACCGTGCCGACGCCGTCCCTACGCCGGACCCGCCGACCGACGCCGCGCTGCGCCGCCATGGATTGGTGATGGTGGCCAGCCTCTGCGCGGCGGCGGGGGAGCGCCCGATCCGCCTGGTGCGCGCGGCGATCGAGGAGATCCATCGCGCGGAGACCCAGGAGATGCCCTAGCTCGGGGCCATTCGCGGGTCACCGGCCAGGGCCGCTGGTGTCGAGGCTGGCCAGGAAGCTGAGCAGCGACGGGGACGGCTGATTGCGGACGCCTGCGGCGCCGGTGGGGTCCAGGACGCCGACCAGCGCCCAGCCCGTCGTGCGGCCGAATTCGACCCGTACCGCCCAGACGACCGACACCTTGCCGCCGTTGTACAGGGTGGGCGGGGCCGCCGCGGGCACCTGCACGGCGAAGGGCAGGACAAGCGGCTGCGCCGTTCCGAGGGCGACGTCGTGGGCCAGTCGCACCCGGGCGACGCCCGAGAACTTCGCGTCCGTCTGAGGCGGCGGGCCGATCGACGGACCGAGGGCGAGGTCGACGCTCGCGGGGTCGATCGGGCGCAGTGCGTGGATCGTGACCCGTCCGCTCACCGGGGCGCCGGCATTCACCAGCGGGGAATCAAGCTCGATCGTGATGCGGGCGGCATCGTCGCCCTCCTGGCCCGAGCGCGGCGTGCTGGGCCAGTAGGTGTCCTCCGGGCGGGACACCACATCCACGACGCTCGCGGCGGAGGAGCCGACGCCCTTGGATCGGTGCAGCTCGGCGTTGAACGTGTACTCGGCGAACCCGGCGCACGACGGCGCGAGCCCCGTCGGCATGGTGACCTCAAGGGTGTGCTGGCCAAGCACCGCCGGCACCTCGCCCAGCGGCCATTTCTGGATGTGGTCGAACGCCGTCATCTTGAGGAAGACCTCGACCCGCTCGGCTGTCCCGTCATCCTCCCCGCGGACGTCGATGACGACCTTGGCCGGACCGCCGGCGGTGACCAGCTGATCGGACCCCTGGTCGGCCATCCATACTGTGATCGGCGACCACATCGCCCGCATGCCGCTCTTGATCTTGTCCCGTAGTCCCACCGGATCCTCCGTGCCTCGCATGATCGGCAGGTGCAGTCGCGCCACCTTCGCGGTCGCCCCTGCGCGCGTCAAGAGCGAACCGATAGCGTGCGCGCGAACCTGTCTAGCAAGGGGAGCGCACACGTGACGCACGAGCCGTCGTTCGACGAGCAGCACGCCAACCTGGTCGAGTGGATGCAGGCGCTATCGGCGGTGCTGCGCGTCAATGTCACCCTTGCCGACGGCCCGGCGCTGCTGGCGCTGTCGGAGGTGGCAGCCAAGAGCATCGCGCCCGGCGCCGCCCCGTTGACGATGTTCCTCACCGGGCTCGCGGCTGCCCGCGGCGACGACGTCACGGCGACGAGGGATGCAGTGGCCAAGGCGACGTCCCTGGCCCGGGCCTGGCCCTCGGACCACAACGAGGTCGACCAGCTCGGCGAGTGGTTGGACTGACCGGCACAGAGCTGCTGATCGGGCTGGTCATCGTGGTCGGCCTGGTCGGCATCATTCTTCCGGCGCTCCCCGGGTCGCTGCTCGTGCTGGCCGCGATCGGGGTGTGGTCCTTCCAGCAGGGCTCGACCACCGGCTGGATCGTGCTGGTGCTGGCTGTGGCGCTCATCGGGGCCGCGACGGTGATCAAGTTCGCCTGGCCCGGCAAGAACCTGAAGGCCGCGGGCATCCCAACCCGGACGCTGGTGATGGGCGCGGCGCTGGGCGTGGTCGGGCTGTTCGTCGTGCCCGTCGTGGGTCTGCCGATCGGCTTCGTGCTGGGCATCTACGCCTCGGAGGCGCAGCGGCTGGGCAGCGAGGCGCAGGCCCGGGCGTCGACGCGGGCCGCGCTCAGGGCCGTCGGGCTGTCGATCCTCGTAGAGCTGGCCGGTGCGTCGGGCGCGGCCGCCATCTGGCTGACGGCCGCGATCCTCAGCTGACACGCTGGCTCCGGAGCCGGCGCGCAGTGCACGATGACCGCGGAGATCCACACAACCAGCAGCGGCCGTTCGCGGCAGATGGGTAGGAAGCAATGAAGCTTGCATCCGGAATGGGCCTCGGCGGCCGTCGGGATTTCGAGGCTCAGGTGCGCGAGATCGTCGAGCTGGAGATGGCCGGCCTTGACATCATCATGGCCGCGGAGGCGTGGAGCTTCGACGCGTTCACCCAGCTGGCGTACATCGCGGCCAAGACCGAGCGGGTCCAGCTCGCGACCAGCATCGTCAATGTGTTCTCCCGGTCCGCGACCACGATCGCGACGGCGGCGGCGAGTGTCGATGAGATGTCCGGGGGCCGGTTCATCCTGGGCATCGGCAGCTCCGGCGCGCAGGTGATCGAGGGCTTCCACGGCATCCCGTACACCAAGCCGCTGTCGCACATCGTCGACGTCATCGGCGTCTGCCGCTTGGTCTGGAAGCGCGAGAAGGTCATCTACTCGGGCAAGGCGATCACCGTTCCGCTGCCCAAGGACCAGGGCCTCGGGCTGGGCAAGGCGCTGAATGTCATGGACTACCCGCTGCGCCCGGACATCCCGATCTGGTGGGCCGCGCAGACCCCGAAGGCCGTCGAGGCCGCGGCGGAGCTGGCCGATGGCTGGCTGCCGTACGGGTTCATCCCCGAGCGCGCGGACAAGGTGTGGGGCGAGGCACTGGCTAAGGGCAAGGCCAAGCGCGGCGAGGGCCGGCTCCCGTGGGAGGTCTCGACCGGCGCGCTGGTGGCGATCGGGGAGAACCTGGACGCCGAGAAGCTGCGCGATCAGCAGCGGGCTGGGCTGGCGCTCTACATCGGCGGGATGGGCGCGCGCGGCGCGAACTTCTATAACGACACCGCGGTCGCGCTCGGGTTCGCCGACGAGGCCAAGATCATCCAGGACCTCTACCTCGAGGGGAAGAAGGACGAGGCGGCCAAGCACGTCCCGGCCGAGTGGCTGGAGAAGACGTCTCTGATCGGGTCGAAGTCCTACATCAAGGACCGCCTGGCCGCGTACAAGGAGGCTGGCGTGACGACACTGTCGATCCGCCCGGCCGGCGGCCAGGAGAAGGTCGAGACGGTCGCCACGATGCGCGAGCTGGTCGACTCCCTGTAGCTGCTGCTCGGCGAAATGCCGCGAATGGGCCGTTTGCCTCCATAGCCGGCGGTGGATGGCCCATTCGTGCGTCCAGGGGATCTCGCTACGATGATCATCCTGCCGAAGGAGGACCTCATCGCCGTGCCTGCACTAACCGCATCCGGGGACCAAGCCAAGCCCGAGCGCAAGCGCAATCAGCGCGGCGAAGGCGACAAGCTTCGCGCCGAGATCATCGACGCGGCGCTGCGGCTCCTGGACCAGCAGCCGCACTCCGAGCTGAGCCTCCGGGCGGTGGCGCGCGAGGTCGGGGTAACTGCGCCGGCTATCTATCCGCACTTCCCGCGCCGCGAGGACATGATCGCCGAGGTCGTGCGGGTCTCCTGGGCCGGCCTGGCCCGCGAGATGGAGCGCGCCGACGCCCGGGCCCGCGCGAAATCCCCGCGCGACCGCCTGAAAGCGCAGGCCCGCGCCTACATCCGCTACGCGACGGCCAGCCCGACCCGGTACGAGACGCTCTTCGGCTTCCAGAACCGGTACATGGTCTCGACGGTGTTCGACCAGACGCCTGCGGCCGGTGCGATCCTGGCCGTGCGCGCGGCGGTAGTGCGCTGCATCGACGCCGGCTACACCCCGATCATGCCGGCGAACGACTTGGGCCTGCTGATCCTGTCGTTCCTGCACGGCCGGGTCGCCCTCGCGCAGTCGACGCCCGGGTGGCGATTCAGCACCCCGCAGAGCGTCACCCGCCTTGTCGAGGACGCGATCAGCGCGGTCCTTACCGAGCCGCTGCCCGCCTAGATCACCGGGCGCGTCCAACTAACTCGACAGTTATGTATACGTCCGATAACTTTCCGCGCTACGCCATCAGCGGGCGGTTGTGATGGTCGACGCCGGCGAGTAGTGCTCAGCGAACGCCAACGCGGCATCGCGGCCCAGCGGCCTGGACAGCAGGAAGCCCTGGCCGCTGTCGCAGCGCAGGTCCTTGAGCACGTCATATTGCTGGCGATGCTCGATTCCCTCGGCGGTGGCCACCAGATGCAGATGACGGGCCAGGCGCAGGATGATCTCGATGAAGGCCGCGCTATCGCCGCCGGGATCCATCAGCGTGTCCACGAAGGATTTGTCGATTTTCAGGATGTCCACGGGCAGGCGGCTGAGATAGCTGAGTGATGAATAGCCCGTGCCGAAGTCGTCGATGGCGATGCGCACGCCGAGCGCCCGGATCGAGGCCAGCGCAGCGGCCATGCCGACGGGATCGTGCACGAGAAGGCTTTCGGTGATCTCCAGGATCAGCTGCTCGGGCCGGAGCCCAGTGCTGGCAAGCGCGGCCAGGACGTCCTGGATGAGCCTGGATTCCGCCAGCTGCCGGCCCGACACGTTGACCGCGACGCTCAGCAGCCCGCGGTGGGCATTCCAGCTGACGGCCTGGGCGCAGGACTGATTCAGGATCCAGCGGCCGAGCTCGACGATAAATCCAGTCTCCTCGGCCAGGGTGATGAACTGGTCAGGCGTGAGGACCCCAAGCGTCGGGTGCGCCCAGCGGACGAGGGCCTCGAATCCCTCCAGTGCACCGTCGGACAGCCGGATCTGCGGCTGGTACTCGATGAGCCACTCGCCGCGCTGCAGCGATCCCTCGAAGTTGTTCACCACCGCCCGCCGATGGTTGACCCGCTCGCGCATCTGCGACTCGAACACGGCCAGCCGGTTCCTGCCGGCCGCCTTTGCCTCGTACATCGCCGCGTCGGCATCGCTGAGCAATGTCTCGGGCGAGGTACCGGTCCCGGCGAACGCGACGCCGACGCTTGCCGTGAGCTGGATGCGCAGCTCGCCGATCATGATCGGCTGCTGGAGCAACGCGACGACCCGATGCGCGAGGGCGACAGCGTCGGCGGGCCCATCGACTCG
>JAOPVO010000305.1 GCA_025966155.1 Pseudonocardiales bacterium | reverse complement strand
TTGCCCGGCACGCCGGGGCGCGGCGGCGGGGCCATCACTGCCCCGCCGGCGGGCTGGTCGGAAGCTGGGGCGCAACCGTCGGCGTGGGCTCGGCCGCGTGCGTGGGCTCGGCCGCCGGCGTCGCAGCGGCATTCGGATCCACGCCGGGTGTCGGGGCCGAGGCGGCGTTCGGGTCGGGAACCGGCGTTGAAGCGGCTGACGGCGCCGGAGCGGGAGCGGGCGTCGGACTCGCATTCGGGGCCGGAGTCGCGTTCGGATCCGGCGGCGGCACGGGCAGGGGCGCGGCCTGCGGGTCGCCGAGCACCGACACCGTCCCATCCGGGCCGAGCACCAGGAACGCGGGGTGCACCCCCGGCACCATCCCGAGGGCGGCGGCCGCGGCGGCCAGCGCAGCGGGGGCCTCCAGACTGGAGACCTCTCGCCGAAGGTCCTGCTCGGTGTCGCTCAACGTGCGGGCCTGGGCGGCAAGGTCGCGCTCGCGCACCTCGCCGGCCGCCGAGGCGGTATTGAGGGCCAGCAGGGCGCAGAGCCCACCGCCCAGCAACAGCAGGATCAGCGCCGCGAACGGGAGACGGGGCCGCCCGGACCGCGCCACCGGCGCAGCGGCCGGGCGGGACGGAGGACTCGCCCGCCGGGTCGCGGGCGAAGCAGTGGGCTCCGTCGCGCGCGCCCCCGTCCGACTCGTCGGGCGGGACGGCGCGCCGGCGCCGGCTCCGCGGGGCAGCAGCGTGGTCATTCGCTCTCCCTCAGGATCTCCGCGGCCCGCAGCCGGGCGGATGCCGCGCGGGGGTTCTGCTCGATCTCGGTCGGCGTCGGCGGCTCGCCGGGCTTGCCCACCACCCGCAGCCGGGGGCCGTGATCGGCCAGGCGCACCGGCAGCCCGACCGGTGTGGTGTCGGTGGACCGCTCGGCGATCGCCTGCTTCACGATCCGGTCCTCCAATGAGTGATAGGTGAGCACAACCAGGCGTCCGCCGACCCGCAGCCGGTCCAGCGCGGCTGGGATGGCCGCCCGCACCGAGTCCAGCTCGCCGTTGACCTCGATCCGCAGTGCCTGGAAGGTCCGCTTGGCCGGGTGGCCGCCGGTGCGACGGGCCGCGGCGGGAATGGCCGACCGCACGATCTCGGCCAGCTCCGCACTCGAGGTCAGCGGCCCCTGGCGCCGGCGCCGGTCGATGGCCTGGGCGACGCGCAGCGCAAACCGCTCCTCGCCGTATACCCGGAGGACGCGGGCCAGTTCCGGAACGGAGTAGTCGGCCAGCACCTGCTCGGCTGTAACCCCCGACGTCGGGTCCATCCGCATATCGAGCGGGGCGTCCTTGGAGTAGGAGAAGCCGCGCTCCGCCTGATCCAGCTGCATCGACGACACCCCGAGGTCGAAGAGGGCGCCATCGATCTGGTCGATGCGCAGTTCGTCGAGGACATCGGGCAGCTCGTGATAGACGGCGTGGACGAGTTGGACGCGGTCCCCGAACCGGGCCAGCCGGGCGCCGCTTCGGGCCAGCGCATCGGGATCGCGGTCCAGGCCGATCAACCGAACGGCTGGGAACCGATCGAGCATCGCCTCGGCGTGCCCGCCGAGGCCCAGCGTCGCGTCGACGACCACCTGCGTGCGCGCCGTACCCGCCGCCGCTGGGCGCGCTTCGGACAGCGCGGGGTCGAGCAGATCGAGCACGCGGGCGAGCAGCACGGGCACGTGCGACGGGACAGGCGTCGCGTCGAGTGCGTCGTCCATTCATCCGCCTATCCGTCGTCGTGAGTGCCGCTCGGTGTCCCTCGAGGACTGTGTTACCTGTATTGACTGGGCGGTTCGCCGGCCCGCGGCGGGGAGTGCGTCAGGTCCCCTCCCGCCGACCGCCTGACACCGGGGAAGGTGCGTCAGGAAGTGGGCGGGGGGAGGCCTCGCGCGCTCCGCAGATGCGGGGCCGGGCGGCCGTGAAGGTGGCAGCGTCAGAAGACGCCCGGCAGCACCTCCTCCGCGGCGTCGGAGAAGGCCTGCTCGGTGCCGTTGAGATAGCTGTCCCAGGCGGCGGTGTCCCAGATCTCGACCCGGGTGTTGGCGCCGATGACGGTGCAGTCCTGGCTCAGCCCGGCGTATTCGCGAAGCGCCGGCGGGATGGTGATGCGGCCCTGGCCGTCGGGCACCTCGTGCGAGGCGCTGGCGAAGAAGACCCGGCTGTAGTCGCGAACGGCGCGCGCGGTCACCGGCGCGGTACGCAGCGCCTCGGTGATCCGGGTGAACTCCGGCAGCGGGAACACGAAGAGGCAGCGCTCCTGGCCCTTGGTGAGCACGAGGCCATTCTCCAGATCCGGCCGGAAGCGAGCCGGGAGCGCGAGGCGGCCCTTGGCGTCCAGGCGCGGCGTATGGGTGCCCAGGAACACGGGGTCACCTCCTCGAATGCGGCAAAACCAAGCCCACACGGCGTCATGGGCCCCACTTCGCCCCACGGTACCCCACTATCCCCCACAGATCGGGAATTTCTGGCCATTCACAGGCCACACGGTGCCGATGCCGGCAATGACCGGAGCAGCGACTCGCCGCCTGGGCTATCGCGTCCGATGCCAACGGGATCGGATGAACCGGTGCTGGGCACGATCCGTGCGATCACTCGGAACCTCGGCAATACTTGTGCTGCCGTCGTTGCCAATTTGTTATAAGAGCGCCCAGCAGCGCGGCCGGCCCGGCACGTTCTCCACCGCAGAGTCGTTTCCAGCAGAGTTGTTTGCCTCCGTATCGGCCCGCCGTCATCCGTGGCTCCAAGCGGAACCGGTATGCCCTCGGCGACGAAGACCCACCGACAAGCCACCCCGCACCGACCTCAAGCCCGAAAGCGGTGAGCGTGACCAGCTACGCGCAACTCGACGCGACGTCCCCACCGGCGCGCGCCCTGGACGGCGCCAATGGCGGGTCCACGGACCAGCGTCCGTCCCCGGCCGAGGTCGCCCGCATCGCCGCCCGCATCGTCGAGAACATCTCCGCGGTGATCGAGGGCAAGACCGAGGTGATCCGGCTCGGTGTGGCGGTGCTGCTGGCCGAGGGCCACCTGCTGATCGAGGACGTGCCCGGCGTCGGCAAGACCAAGCTGGCCAAGGCGCTCGCCCGGTCGATCGACTGCACCGTGCGCCGAATCCAGTTCACCCCCGACCTGCTGCCCAGCGATATCACCGGCATCAGCGTCTACAACCGGGAGACCGGGGAATTCGACTTCAAGCCCGGCGCCGTGTTCGCGAACCTGGTCGTCGGCGACGAGATCAACCGCGCCTCGCCGCGCGCGCAAGCGGCGCTGCTGGAATGCATGGAGGAGCGCCAGGTCAGCTCCGACGGCGTCACCTACCACCTCGAGGCGCCGTTCATGGTTGTGGCGACGCAGAACCCGCTGGAGATGGAGGGCACCTATCCACTGCCCGAGGCCCAGCGCGACCGCTTCACCGCGCGTCTGTCGATGGGCTACCCGGACGCCGCCGCGGAGCTGAAGATGCTGGGCGAGCAGGCACTCGGCGACCCGCTCGACCGCCTGACGCCGGTGAGCAGCAGCAGCGAGATCCGCGCGGCCGTGCAGGCAGTGCGCCACGTCCACGTCACCGACGAGGTCAAGCGCTACGTCATCTCCCTGGCCGATGCGACGCGCCGCAGCCCGCTGCTGCGCCTGGGCGCCTCGCCGCGGGCCAGCGTCCAGTGGATCCGCGTCGCGAAGGCCTGGGCCGCGGTCGCCGGTCGCGACTACGTGTCGTCCGCAGACATCAAGTCCCTGGCCGAGCCCGTGCTCGCGCATCGGATGCTGCTTGCCCGCGCCGCGCACGGTGCGCAGCGCGATATGCACAGCATCATCGCCGAGATCACGGCGTCCGTGCCGGCCCCCGAGGCCCGGGCCTGACGATGGCCGGCTTGTTCGCCAGCCTGACCGGACGGGCTCGAAGCCTGATCGCCGCCGGGGCCTCCGCTGCGTTCTGCGGCGTCGCCCTGGGCGAGCGGGACCTGATCCGGGTCGGGTTCCTGCTCATCGCGCTGCCCGTCGTCGGGGCCCTGATCGTCGGCCGGGCGCGCGTCACTATCGAGGCGTCGCGGGCGGTATCCCACCAACGGGCCGCGGTCGGCGCCGCCGTCGAGGTGTCGCTGCGGGTCACCAATACCGGCCTGTTCCCGGTGGCGGGGCTGATGCTCGAGGACCGGCTGCCGGCGGTCCGCGGCGGAGCCCCCGACCAGCGCGCCCGGTTCGCCCTCGGCATCCTGCGCTCGGGCCAGACCACCGACATCGTGTACCCCCTGCCGGCCCTGCCGCGTGGGCGATTCACGATCGGCCCACTCCACCTGCGCATGACCGACCCGTTCGGCCTGGTCGAGATGGTGCGCCCCTTCCCGGCGGTCTCGGAGATCGTCGTGGTCCCCCAGATCCACGAACTCGGCGCGCAGTCGCTGCCCGGCGGGCACGAGGAGCTCGGCGGCTCCTCGATTCACGCCGTGGGCTCCCTTGGCGCCGATGACCTCACCGTCCGGGAGTACCGCCAAGGCGACGATGTGCGCAAGATCCATTGGCGCTCGTCCGCACGCACCGGGGAGCTCATGGTGAGGCAGGAGGAGCGGCCCTGGCAGGGCGACGTGGTCGTGCTGGTCGATAGCCGTCGGCGGACGCACCGGGGCGAGGGCGCGCATAGCAGCCTCGAGTGGATCGTGTCGGCGGCCGCGAGCATCGCCGATCACCTCGAGCGGCGGGGCTATCGGGTGACGATCGTGTCCGGCGGCTTCGCCCGCGATTGGCCGGGCCTGGGCGGGGCCGAGACCCTGGCCGACCTTCAGCTGAGCACCGATGCGCAGCTCGGCGCGGGCCTGCCGACCGGCACCGGCAGCGCGGCCACCCTCATCGCGCTGGTGGCCGCGCCGATCCCCCGACCCAACGCCGGTACGGAAGCCGGCGACCGCATGCCTGCGCTGATGGCCGACCACCAACTGCCCGGAGCCGATGTCGACGCCTTGACCGCGCTGCCCGCGCAGGTGCGGATGCTGCTTGCCCTCGATACCTCCGACTGGCCCGGGGCGTCGAGCGGGCCCCCGCCCAGCGCCGCGGCCACCCGCCGGGGCGGCCCGATCGCCGGCACAGCCACTTCGCTGAGCGAGCTGGCGGCCGACGGCTGGCACGTCAGCTCGGCCAACGCCGACGA
>JAOPVO010000258.1 GCA_025966155.1 Pseudonocardiales bacterium | reverse complement strand
GGCGTGGCCCGTCAGAACGCCGGGAGAGTGGGGTCCAGGGCGGTGTCGACCAGAGCTTGCGCGACGACCCTCAACTTCGTATTCGACGTCTGGGACAGCGTCCGGAGGATGTTGAACGCCTCGTCCGGGCTGCAGCGCCGACTGCCCATGACGATGCCCTTGGCCTGCTCGATGACGGACCTGGACGCCATCGCCTCCTGCATCTGCACGGCCAGCGCCGTGTTATCGGCGAAGATCTGCGCGTTGTAGAGAGTGATCGCGGCGAAGCTGGCGAAGGTTCGGGCTACGCGCTCGGCATCGGGATCGAAGGCGTGCGGGTCAGTTGCGTACAGATTCAAGGAGCCGATCACCGCCTCGCGCAGCGGCAGCGGGATGGCCAGCGAGCTGCGGACGCCAAGCTCGAGGGCCCGGGGGGTGTAGTCCGGCCAGCGTGCCTCGGTTGCCATATCGACGATCGGCATCTCATGGGCGAACCGCGCGGCGTCCAGGCACGGCCCGTGCCCGGCAGCGTATTGCCGCTCATCCAGCTCGAGTGCAACTGGGTTGGTCGATGCCGCGGTGGTGGGCGTTCCATCGGCGATCAAGGTGATGGACGCCGCCGACGCGCCCGGCACGACCCGCCCGGCGATGTCGGTGATGCGCAGGAGAATGTCCGCCAATGGCTCATCGGCGAAGACAATTCCGCCCAATTCATCCATCGCCCGCGCGAGCAGAGCGTCGAATCGGATTGCCATAGGAGGCTCCGTCCGCGCTGAGCCCAGATGACGGCGCTTAAGACCGGAACCGAGCCGCTCAACGACATCGCTTGACCTAGGCGCCGGCCTCGAACGGGCCAGTGGAGGACCAGCGCGGGAGCGGCTGTCGACAGGACCGACGCTACACCGGTTAGGCCTTGCGCTGCGTCTCCACGACCAATGCTTCCGCGACCTCGCGCAGCTTCCGGTTCGAGCGCTGGGAGATATCGCGGAGGATATCGAAGGCCTCGTCCTCGGAGCAGCGACGTTGGCCCATGAGGATCCCCTTGGCCTGCTCGATGACCGCGCGCGATTCCATTGCCTGCTTCATTTGCTGGGCCAGCGCCGCCGTGGCGGCGAAGACCTGCGCGTTCGCCAGCGCGATGGCCGCATAGCCGGCAAAGGTTCGTGCGACCTCCGCCGATTGCGCGTCGAACGAGTCCGGCGCCTCGCCGTAGATATTCAGCGCGCCGATGACCTGCTGCTGCACAGGGAGCGGCATCGACAGCGAGCTGCGCATCCCGGCGGCGGCCGCAACAGCGGCGTAGGACGGCCAGCGCGGCTCGGTGGCGATATCGCGGACCAGTACCTCGCGGCCGTCGCGGGCCGCCTCGAGGCACGGACCCGAATCGCCGGCGTATTGCGCCTCATCCAAGCGCAGCGCGAGCTCGCCGGTGTAGGCCGCCGTGGTCGCATCACGGCCGTGGATCAGCGTCAGGGAGGTCTCGACCGCGCCTGGGATCAGCCGCTTCGCCAACTCCGCGACGCGGGTCAGGATGGACTCCAGCGGGTCCTCGGCCAGCACGATGCGCCCGAGCTCGCCGAAGGCGTCGCTCAAGCCGCTCGTGATCGACGGCACGGCAGTCGAGCCCTGGCCACCGCCGACAGACGGCGGCAGGCCGTCGTCGGAGAGATCCGGGGGATGCACTGGCGGTCGGCTCCACTCGCAGAACTCAGCGCGAGATCGGACCCCGAATGTCGCCGAGACCGATCCGCAGGTGCTTGCGTGATCAGCGCCGATCACTAGGGTGATCGGCGGTCAGCCTGCACGGTCTCGGCGGGCGACGCGCAAAATCTAGCATGACGCGGGTGGCCTGAACGTCGGCGCAGAATAAGCGCCGTGGCCGCGTCCCCGCCCGTCGCCCGGGCGCCTATTAAGTCGTTCATCGCCATCGGGGACAGCTTCACCGAGGGAATGAACGATGTGCTGCCCGACGGCTCCATGGGCGGGTGGGCCGACCGGCTCGCCCGGCGATTGGCCCTGGCGTCGCCGGGCCTGAGCTATGCGAATCTCGCGGTGCGGGGCAAGCTGCTGGACCAGATCGTCGCCGATCAACTCGGCCGCGCACTCGACGCGGCGCCCGACCTCGTCGGCTTCTCGGCCGGCGGCAATGACCTGATGCGCCCCGGATCCGACCCGGACGATCTAGCGGCCCGGTACGACGCCGCGGTCGCCGCGCTGCGCGATGGCGGGTCCCAGGTACTTGTCTTCCCCGGCGCCGACACGCACGGCGCTCCGCTGCTTCAGCGCATGCGCGGCAAGGTCGCCACCTACAACGAGCACCTGCGGGCCATCGCGCTGCATCGCGAATGCGTCGTCGTCGACCTCTGGGCCATGCAGGCCCTGCGGGATCGCCGGGCCTGGAGCGCCGATCGCATCCACCTCTCCGCCGAGGGCCACGAGCGGGTCGCCCTGCTGGCCGCGCAGTCCCTGGGGCTGCCGGTCGAGGCCGACCCGTTCGAGCCGTGGCCACTGCAGGACGCGCTCACCCGCGCCGAGCAGCGCCACGAGAATGTGCAGTGGGCGCGGGAGTACCTCGTCCCCTGGGTCGGGCGGCGCCTGCGTGGCCGCTCGAGCGGCGACGGGATGGTCGGCAAGCGCCCTGCCCTCGAGCCCCTGCCCGTCGAGCCCCTGCCGGTCGACCCCCGCTAGCCTGCTGCAACCCATCGGCATTCGACGTCAATGGGTGAACCCGAGGAAGGGACTCGCGTGGGCGCACCAGGACCGGACGCAGCACAGCAGGCGAAGGACGTGCTGGGGGACGACATCGGCTGCCACTTCGATCATGTCGCCATCGCGGCTCCGCGGCTGCGCGACCTCGTCCCGCTGTGGGTCGATGCCCTGGGCGGGGAGTTCCTCGGCGGCGGGGACAACACCCGCGTGGGCTACCGCACCGCTCGGATCGCCTACTCCGGCGGCTTCGCCGTCGAGCTGATGGAGCCGCTGCCCGGCTCGGACTTCTTCGGCAAGTTCTTCGAGAAGAACCCCAACGGCGGCGTCCACCACATCACGATGAATGTCGACCACCACGAACTGGCCTACGACCGGCTGATCGCCGCCGGCTACGAGCCCTTCGGGCGCAGCTACGACAACCCGACCTGGCACGAGATGTTCCTGCACCCGAAGACCGCCCACGGCGTCCTGGTGCAGGTCGTGCGACACCCCCCGCACACCGACGGCCCCCGCGAGACCCTCGCGGACTACCTCGCCCGCATCGAGTAGGCGCATCGGCGGCGACGAGCCCGGTGTGGCTCGCGTCACTGCGGCGAACGCCCCCTGCCCGTGGCATCCGGACCGGCTACGGTGACGGGAACAGCACCTATTGCTTGGTGAGACGCGCATCGTCGCGCGATATGGATGTAGAGGAGACCGCGCACGTGACCGACATGGCCACTCGTTCGACGGCAGCAGGGCCCGAGGCGGCTTTCACCTCGGTTGCCGAGGTCGAGACCAAGCTCCGCGACCACAACTACCTACCCGATCGGCGGATCGCCAGCGCGGTGTTCCTCGCCGACCAGCTCGGCAAGCCGATCCTGGTCGAGGGGCCCGCGGGTACCGGCAAGACCGAGCTCGCGCGCACCACCGCCGAGATCCTCGGGGCCAAGTTCATCCGGCTCCAATGCTACGAGGGCCTGGACGAGGGCAAGGTCCTGTACGAGTGGGACTACCGCAAGCAGCTGCTGCGCATCCAGGTTGGCCGCGCGGCCGCCGGCGCCGAGGGCGGCACTGAGTGGGAGACCGTCGAGGAGGACATCTTCAGCGAGGAGTTCCTGCTCGCCCGTCCGCTGCTCCAGGCGATCCGCTCCACCGAGCCCGTTGTCCTGCTGATCGATGAGATCGACCGAATCGACATCGAGACTGAGGCGCTGCTGCTGGAGGTGCTGTCGGAGTTCCAGATCTCGATCCCCGAGCTCGGCACCGTCACCGCCACCCGTCGCCCGCATGTGTTCCTGACGTCGAACAACACCCGCGAGCTGTCCGAGGCCCTCAAGCGCCGCTGCCTCTACCTGCACATCGACTACCCGTCGATCGAGCGGGAGCGGGAGATCGTCCTGGCCCGGGTGCCCGGCATATCCGAGGCATTGGCCGAGAAGCTGACGACGGTCATCCGCTCGCTGCGCCTGCTGGACCTCAAGAAGAAGCCCTCGATCTCCGAGACGCTGGACTGGGCCAACACGCTGATGCTGCTGGGCAAGGACAGCATCGACACCGAGTTCATCTCCGACACCCTGAATGTGCTGTTGAAGCACCAGACGGATATCGAGATTGCGCTCGCCGAGATCGTGGGCTCGGGACCGAACGGCATGACCGGCCGCAAGTGATGGCCGGGCTCGTCGGGCTATGCCGCGAGGAAGCGCAGCACCGCGTCGATGCAGGCGAAATCGTTGACGGCACTGAAGTGGTCGACTCCGCGCAGGTTCACCAGCGCGGAGTTCGGCAGCGCCGCAGCGAGCTTGTCGGCGGGCGCGGCGAAGTCCTTGTCGCCGATCACCACCAGGCTCGGGCAGGTGATGCGGGACAGATCGAGGGTCTCGCGTCGGCTCAGCCCGCCGTGCTCGACGAAGCTGCGCACCTGCTCCAGGTCGTTGCCGGCGGTCTTCAGCATGCGCAGGAACAGCTGGCTCAGCACATCCCCGGAGCCGTCCAGGAATCTGGTGGCAACCGACGGCCCGGCATCGGGATCGACCGGCTCGACGATGCTGTTGCCGACGCCGATGGTGACGAGCTTGCCGAACCGGTCGGGGTCCTTCGCCGCCACGCGCAGCAGGATGCTGGATCCGGCCGAGAAGCCGACCGCATCGACGCGGTCGTAGGCGCTGATCGCCGCCGCCACGTGCTCCACCGAGTCGACGCTCGCCGGATCCACCGGATGCGCGCCGTGACCCGGCAGATCCACCCCGATCACCTGGCGGCCCTCGGCCTCCAGCAGATCAACCCACCCCGGAACTCGCCAGTTGTGCTCGAAGTTCGAGGCGAGACCGTGGACGAGGAGAACCGGCGCGGTATCGGACATGTCGGCGACGCTAGCTCACAGGAGCACTCATGCTGAAGGCGCTCGAGGGATTGATCGGCGAGCTTCGGGCGGTCGGGATGAATATCTCGACCACCGAGACCATCGATGCGGCGCGCGCGCTGCAGCTGCTGCCGATCGAGAACCGGCAGGTGGTCAAGGACGCACTGGGCTCGGTGCTCATCAAGGAGTGGGAGCACCTCACCACCTACGAGAAGGTCTTCGATATCTACTTCGCGCTGCGCTCGTCCGGCAGCCCGTTCCAGGATGACGAGGACAACCCGCGCGGCGGCAAGTTGTCGGACATGTCCGACGAGGAGCTCAAGCAGAAGATGAAGGAGGCCGTCGCCGACGGTGACTCCGGCATGATGCGCGCGCTGTCCTCGATGGCGGTCGACCGGCACGGCCAGATCGAGTCCGGCCGCGCGGTCGCCGGCGTCTTCTATCGGATGCGGACGCTGCGGGCCCTGGACCTCAACCAGATGCGGGACCAGATCCTGCAGGAGGAAGAGGACGCCCGGAACGCCGCCGAGGAGGAGAACGGCCTCGACGAGAGCGACGACTCCCCCGTCATGCGCTTCGACAAGGACCTCGAGAAGCGCATGCGCGAGGAAGAGATCGATATGCGCATCATGGAGGTGCAGCGCGAGGTCGAGGCCGACATCCGCCGCCGCCTGGTCGAGGACCGCGGGGCCGAGGCTGTGGCCAAGACCCTCCGCGCGCCGCTGCCCGAGGACGCGGAGTTCCTGCACGCGTCGAACGCGCAGATCGAGGAGATGCGCGAGACGCTCGGCCCGCTGACCACCAAGCTCGCCGCCGCGCTGGCCGAGAAGCGCCGGCACAAGCGGCGGGGCCAGCTGGACTTCCGCCGCACGGTCCGCGCGTCGATGTCCCAGGGCGGCGTGCCGCTGGACATCTTCTTCCGCAAGCCCCGCCCGAACAAGCCCGATCTGGTGGTGCTGGCCGACATCTCCGGCTCGGTGTCGCGGTTCGCCGCCTTCACGCTGCAGCTGATCTACGCGCTGCGCGGGGAGTTCACCAAGGTGCGCAGCTTCGTGTTCGCCGATGGCTGCGACGAGGTCACCGATCTGATGGCAACGGCGCGGGACATCGCGTCGCTGACCGCCGAGATCAACGCGCAGGGCCTCGGGGTGTGGATCAACGGGAGCTCCGACTACGGGCACGCGATCCAGCAGTTCCGCGAGGACCACCTCTCGGAGATCGCCCAGCGCGCGACGGTGATCATCCTGGGCGACGCCCGGAACAACGACAAGGCCGCGCGCATCGAGGACTTCGAGGCGATCACTAAGCGGGCTAAGCATGTGTTCTGGCTGAATCCCGAGCCCAAGCGGGACTGGGACACCGGCGATTCGATCGTGTCGCGCTACGGCCAGTACTGCGACGCCGTGATCGAGTGCCGGAACCTGCGCCAGCTGCAGGCGTTCGTCGAGAAGCTCGAATAGCGCACTATGCCTACCGTGCTGGTGGTGCATCACACGACGTCGCCGGCTCTCCAGGAGCTGCTCGAGGCCGCGATCCAGGGCGCGAGCACTGATCAGCTGGAAGGCATCTCGGTGGTGGTTCGCCCGGCGCTCGCGGCGACGGTGTCCGACGTGCTGGCCGCCGACGGCTTCGTGCTCGGCACGCCGGTGAATATCGGCTACATCTCCGGTGCGCTCAAGCACTTCTTCGATCAGATCTACTACCCGACCTTGCAGGCTCGCGTCGGTGCGCCCTACGGGGCGTACCTGCACGGGAACAACGATGCCGGCGGGGCGATCCGCGCACTGGAGTCGATCACCGCCGGCTTGTCGTGGACGAAGGCCGCCGCGCCGGTCATCTCGACCGGCGCAATCGACAAGGGGATCCGCGAGCAGGTCTGGGAGATGGCCGCGACGGTGGCGGCCCACACCGCCGGCCTCATCTAGCTGCTCCCGCCCCAAACCTTTCCGGGGAGGGTTCGTCTGGTTGGCGGTCCTGGCCACGGACGGGGTCCTGAGCCACGGCATCGCGGCCCAGCTCTGGGGCATCTCGCTGCCCGCTGGACGAGCCAGCGGAATCGCCGTGACCGTCCCGCACCGACGACGGGTCGACCCGCTGCACGGACTGCGCATCTACCGAGTCCCCCTGAACCCGACCGCGGTGACGTCGCGCGGCCGGTTGCCGGTCACGTCGATGTCGCGCACGGCCATGGACTGCCTCCGCCTGCTGCGGCGGAAGGAGGGCGCGATCCTGCGACCTCGGGTTCGCGGTCCTGGAACCAGCCGGACTACGTGGTGGCGACCATTCGCGAGGCGCTGCGTTCCCACGAGCGTTCAGCTGGATAGTCCGGCTCAATCCTCCCGGGAGCCTGCATGCCGAAGCGCCGCGGTTGGGCTAGGCGGCGAGGTCGAAGCGGCGACGGCGGCCGGCGTACAGCGCCATCGCACCGAGCAGCACCAGCAGGAGGCCAACGGTCAGCGCCTGCTGCTCCTGACCACCTGTCGCGGCCAGGATGGGCAGCGCCTCCACCACGAGGGCGGCCGAGACGTTGATGTCCGACCCGAGCCCGATCAGCTGCACCGAGTGGTCGCCGGCCAGGATCGTGTCGCCTAGCACCACGTCGAACTCCACCACGCCGTCCGCGCTGGCGACCGACGTGCCCACGGCCAGCGGCTCGGAGAAGAGTGTGGCCGAGACCGTCTCGTACGGCGCGAAGTCGGTGCCGACCACGTGGATCGTGTCACCGGGCTTGGCCGTGGTCACCGACAGCGCAACCGCCGCAGTGGCCACAGCCGCCGGGCAATCAGCCGGCGTCAACGGCGCCGGAGGAGTGACCGGGCCACCAGGGACGCCACCGGCCGGCACACCCGGAGCCACGGTGGTAAGCGGGAAGTAGTCGCCCGGATTAAGACCGGGGTTGGCCGCCAGGTAGTTGGTCAGCATGGTCAGGTCATTGTCGCCCGTGGTGATCTTGGCGGTCCCGAGGGCGAAGGCCGGGAAATTGTCCCCGCCGGCCGCCAGGAAGGAGTTGATCGTCACCCGGTAGCTCGCTGCGGGATTCAGAGGCGCCCCGTTCAGCATCGGGTCGATGATGTCGATCGCGCCCGGGGTTCCTGCAGTCGCAGCTAGGTACCGGTAGCTGTAGGTGAAGTTATTGGAATTCCCGAGGTGCAGGTAAGGCCGGCCACCGACGGCGAACGGCTGCACCTGCTGCTTGAGTGCGTCGAGAATCTGCGCTCCGGTAAGCGTGACCGTGACGACGTCGTTGGAGAAGGGCTGCACGGCGAACGCCTCGCTGTACGTGACGACGCCGGCGCCCTCCGGCCCGGCATAGGTGATTCCGGCTCGAACCCCGCCTGGGTTGACGAAGGCCACTTCGGCCCCGCCCCGCCCTGCGGCCGATGTCTGGTCCAGCTGGCCGCTCGCGACGAGGTTGTTGATGGCCCACTCATTTCCGCGGGCCTGGATCCCGACCGGGAATTCGGCCGTGACCGACCCAACGGGCGCCGCGCCGAGCACGGTCGAGTTCGTCACTGCGGTGGCCACGATGGCGGCGACGGTGGGGTCGGGCGCTGACGTGGCCGGGTCCAGCAGTTCGGCGGTGGAGTTCGTCACGGTGTTGCCGTCGAAGGTCAGCGTGATCTTGCCGAGGCGCTGCGAGTACTGGTTGGCCTGGATGACCGGACGGGTCTTCGCCATACCGGGAACCGGCATCTCGTAGGCATACGACTGGTGGGTGTGGCCGCTGACGATCGCGTCGATCGCCGCGCTCGAATGGGTGAAGGAGGTGAACGTGGAGTCGCCGTAGACCCCAAGGCAGCCACCCGCGACGCTGTCCTCGGCGGCGCCCTCATGGGCCATCAGAACAACAATGTCGGCCTCGCCATTGGATGCGTCGCCATCCTTGAGCTGGGCGGCCACCTTGTTGGCCTCGAGCACCGGATCGGTGAAGCTGAGCCCGACGATTCCATCCGGTGACACGAGGGTCGGGGTCTGCACCGTGACGACGCCGACGTAGCCGACCTTCAGGCCGCCAACCTCATTGATGTAGTAGGACTCCAGTGCGTGCTGGCCATTCAGGTACACATTCGCGCCCAAGTACGGGTACTCGGCGCGTGGGATGACGCGGTTAACGAGGTCGACGTAACCCTTGTCGAATTCGTGGTTGCCGACCGACGAGGCGGTGAGGCCACCGGCGTTCATCACGTCGATGGTCGGGTTGTCATCGTCGATTGCCGACGGGAACGTCGACGCGCCGATCAGGTCGCCCGCTGCCACGACACTGGTTGGGAGGTCGTCGCGCAGCGAGTTGATCAAGCCGAACAGCTTGGCCGCGCCCGGCACCTCGGGTGTGGTCGCGCTCCCCAGGACATTCGCCAGCCGTCCGTGGAAGTCGTTGATCGTCAGCAGCTGGATCGTGGTGGGCTCGGCGGCCTGAGCCGGAGCGGCGAACCCGATGAAGGCCGAGAGCCCCACCGCGCTGGCGGCGGCCAGCGACATCGCCCGCTTCGATCGACCGGATGTCTTCAGCAAGTGCGCTCCTCGTTCGAGTTCCCGGGCCATCAATGGCTCGCGCCAGCCGGCAGAGGTACGCGGCGGGATCGGGATCGACTCTCACACGAGGTCCCTAATGTGGTCAAACGCGTCACCTCGTTGTAACGCAAAGCGATACGGGCGTGTCCGGGACGTTAACCAGACGGCCAGTTCGAGCCGCGAGCACGCACCAACTGGACCTAGCCGCGCCCGGCCACCAAGAGCAGGATCGACGCCGGCGCACCCGATGCGCACGCCCTCGCCTCATCACCCCCGCAAGGAGACGCCTCCATGGAGCATGTTCGATTCGGCCGCACCGGTCTGCAGGTGTCCCGCCTCTGCCTGGGCACCATGACCTTCGGGCTGCAGTGCGACGAGCCCACGTCGATCGCGATCATGGATCGCGCCGTCGAGGAAGGCATCACCTTCTTCGACACCGCGGACGTATATCCCCTAGGCGGCGGGCTGCCGTACGTCGGCGCGACCGAGGAGATCATCGGCCGCTGGCTGCAGGCCTCGCCCGGCCGGCGCGAGGACCTGATCCTGGCCAGCAAGTGCTTCGGGGCGATGGGCGAGCGGCCGTGGCAGAAGGGCAACTCGCGCAAGCACATCGTCGAGGCGGTCGATGCGTCGCTGCGCCGGCTGCAGACCGACTACCTGGACCTGTTCCAGCTGCACGGCCCGGACCCGTCGACGCCGATCGACGAGACGCTGCTGGCCCTCGATGACCTGGTGCGCTCGGGCAAGGTCCGGTACGTCGGGAGCTCGAACTTCCTGGCCTATCAGATCGCCCGCGCGCTGGGCCGGAGCGAGGCGCGCGATCTGGTGCGCTTCGAGTCGGTGCAGCCGCGCTACAACCTGCTGTTCCGCCAGATCGAGCGCGAGTTGCTCCCGCTGTGCGCCGAGGACCAGCTCGCCGTGATCCCCTACAACCCCATCGCGGGCGGGATGCTGAGCGGCAAGCACCAGCCGGGCGCGCCCACCGAGGGCAGCCGCTTCACCCTCGGCACCGCCGGATCGATGTACCAGCAGCGGTATTGGCACGACGAGGTCTTCGACGATGTGGAGGCCATCAAGCAGATCGCCAAGGAGGCCGACCTGTCGATGGTCACCCTCGCCGTCGCCTGGGTCATGGCCAACCCTGTGGTGACGTCCCCGATCATCGGCGCCAGCCGCCCGGATCAGCTGGCCGATAGCGTCGCCGCCGCGAGCGTGGCCCTCGACCCGGCGGTGAAGGCCCAGCTCGACGACCTCACGGCGAAGTACCGCCTGGGCGACGCCGCCCGTTAGAGCGCTGGTTCCATCGGAGATGGGCTGGAGACGGCCGCGCTCGGTTGCTAATCGGGAACGATTCTCACTATGCTTCCCGATATGAGCTTCCGTCGCCATACCGCAAGCACCCCTCGCGTCAGCATCGCCACGGCCGCGCTCATCGCCGTGGCGGCCTGTGCGGCGTGCGGTTCCTCGGGCGGCAGCGGCAGCGGCGGCGGCGGCGGGATCTCCGTTGTGGCCACGACGAATGTGTACGGCGACATCGTGTCCACGATCGCCGGGTCGGCCGTCCGAGTCACCTCGATCATCAGCGATCCGGATCAGGACCCGCATTCCTACGAAGGCGATGCGAAGACCCAGCTCGCCCTCAAGAAGGCCGACCTCGTCATCGAGAACGGCGGCGGCTACGACGGCTTCGTCGACACGATGCTCGACTCGGCGGGCGGCGACGCGAAGGTCCTGAATGTCGTGGACATCTCCGGCCGCGATCCCGGCGGGGACGGGGAGTTCAACGAGCACGTCTGGTACGACTTCCCGTCGATGACCAAGCTGGTCGACGCCATCGTCAGCGAGCTCTCGAGTGTGGACGCCAAGGCCGCCTTGACCTTCAAGGCGAACGGCGATGCCCTCAAGAAGGGCATCCAGGGCCTGGAGGACGGCGTCACCGCGATCGCCTCGAGTGCGGGCAATGTCTCGGTCGCGATCACCGAGCCCGTGCCCCTTTACCTCCTGGAGGCGTGCGGCTTCTATAACAAGACGCCCAAGGCATTCAGCGAGGCCGTCGAGGAGGGCTCGGACGTCTCCCCGCGCGACCTCCAGCAGATGCTGTCCATCCTGGCCGACGGCAGTGTGCGCATCCTGGCCTACAACGAGCAGACCAATGGGCCCGAGACCCGACAGATGCTCGAGGCCGCCAAGCGGGCCGGCATCGCGGCGATCCCGGTCCGCGAGACCCTGCCCGCCGGCGAGCACTATGTTGCGTGGATGCGCGGCTACCTCACCCAGATCCAGGACGCACTGGCTGCATGACCGCTGCGCACGGCGTGATCAGCCTCGAGGGCACCTCGATGGCCTTCGGCGCACGCACCCTATGGACCGGCCTGGATTTCGAGCTGCAGGCCGGGGAGTTCGTCGCCGTGCTGGGCGTGAACGGGTCGGGAAAGACCACGCTGCTCCAGACGATCCTCGGGCTGACCTCGCCCACCAGCGGGCGGGTGCTCGTTGCCGGCAGCCCGGCCCGCCGCGGGAGCCGCGCACTGGGGTACATCCCGCAGCAGCGGCGGATCGCCCCGCCCGCGCCGCTGCGGGCGCGGGATCTGGTCGGCGTCGGCGTGGACGGCCAGCGCTTCGGGCTGGGCAGCCTCCGCGCGCGACGGGCCCGGCGGGCCACCGTGGAAGCGGCCCTGGACGGGGTCGGCGCTCTGCACCTGGCCGACACGCCCCTCGATGTGATGTCCGGCGGCGAGCAGCAGCGGGTGCGCGTGGCCCAGGCGCTGGTCACCGATCCGCAGGCCCTGCTGTGCGACGAGCCGCTGCTGTCGCTGGACCTCCACCACCAGCAGACGACGGTGGCCCTGATCGACGGTCGCCGCCGCAGCCACGGCACGGCGGTGCTGTTCGTGACCCACGAGATCAACCCGGTCCTGCCCTACGTCGACCGGGTGCTCTATCTGGCCGGCGGCCGGTTCCACATCGGCGCCGTCGACGAGGTGCTGACCTCGGAGAACCTGACCGCCCTCTACGGCACGCCGGTCGAGGTCATCCGGGTCGGCGGCCGCATCATCGTGGCGGGCCTGCCGGAGCACTCAGGCCCCGCCCACGCCGAGGAAGGTCTCGACCCGGGAGCCGACCCGGACAGCTCGACGGCGAGCGACCGATGATCGTCGCCGCCACCGGCTGGGACCAGGTCCTCGATTTCTCCGACTACGGCGAGCTGCTGCAGCTGGTGCGCAATTCGATCATCGCCGGCGCGGTGCTCGGTATCGTCGCCGGGCTGATCAGCGTCATGGTGATGACCCGGGATCTGCCGTTCGCCGTCCACGGGATCAGCGAGCTGTCGTTCGCCGGCGCCGCGGCGGCGCTGCTCGCGGGCGTGAATGTCATCGCCGGGTCGATAGTCGGCTCACTGATTGCGGCGGTCCTGATCGGTGCGCTCGGCACGCGGGCCCGCGACCGCAATTCGATCATCGGCGTCCTGATGCCGTTCGGCCTCGGCCTCGGCGTGCTGTTCCTCGCCCTCTATAAGGGCCGATCGGCGAATAAGTTCGGGCTGCTGACCGGGCAGATCGTCTCGATCGACGCACCTCAGCTGTCGTCGCTGCTGGTGATCTCGGCGATCGTGCTCGTGGCCCTCGCACTGCTCTGGCGGCCGCTGTGGTTCGCCAGCATCGACCCCGAGGTCGCAGCAGCGCGGGGCGTCCCGGTCCGCCTGCTGTCCCCGGCCTTCATGCTGATCCTGGGGCTGACGGTGGCGATGTCGATCCAGATAGTGGGCGCGCTGCTGGTGCTGTCGATCGTGTGCACCCCGGCCGCCGCGGCGATGCGGGTGACCGCATCGCCGACGCTGACGGTCGTGCTCAGCGTGATCTTCGCGACGTTCTCAGTCGTCGGCGGGATCCTGCTGGCACTGGGCGGCTCGCTCCCGATCAGCCCGTACATCACGACGCTGTCGTTCCTGATCTACGTCGCGTGCCGAATCCTCGGCGCGATGAGGGGCCCGGCCCGGAGGTCCGCCCGCCACGCCTGACCCGCGTCCGGCACCGGTACATAGGCACGACGAAAGGGCCGTCGTCCCGAGGGACGACGGCCCGAACGTTGCCGGAACCGCAGTTACTTGGTGCGGGTTCCGTAGCGCTTGCGGAACTTCTCGACCTGGCCCGCGGTGTCCATGATCCGGGCGTTGCCGGTCCAGAACGGGTGGCTCTTGTTCGTGATGTCCACGCGGACGAGGGGGTACGTGTTGCCGTCTTCCCAGTCGATGGTCGCGGCGCTCGTCGCGGTCGAGCGCGTCAGGAACGCCTCATCCGAGGCGGTGTCCTGGAAGACCACAAAGTGGTAGTCGGGGTGGGTATCGGGCTTCATGACACCAATGTATCGCCCCGGAATGGCAACCTGTACGCCATGACCAAGCCGCAGGCCGCCCGAGCGCCCCGGATCGTGCCATTCGCGGCTGCGATCATCGCCGCGATCCTGCTGATTGTCGGCGTCCGGGCCTGCACGGCAGGGGGCGGGAACGACTCCGACAAGGGCGATCAGGCTCTGCGCGACGATTGCCAGACCCTGAATATCACAGTGTCCTCGGAGAAGGCCGCGCTCATGCGGGACATGGCCAATGACTTCAACGGCGAGGGCAAGGACTTCGATGGCACCTGCGGCCAGGTGCGCGTGACATCCAAGGCCAGCGGCGGCGCGGCAACGGCACTCGCCGAGGGCTGGGATGAGGAGGCCGACGGCCCGCGCCCCGATGTGTGGAGCCCGGCCTCGAGCGCGTGGCTCGGGGTCTACCGGCAGCAGGCCTCGGTCCTGGACAACGGCGATGTCGTCGGCGACACCGATTCGGTGCGGTCGGTGTCCCAGAGCCCACTGGTCATCGCGATGCCCAAGCCGATGGCGCAGGCGCTGGGCTGGCCGGCCAAGCAGATCGGCTGGACGGACCTCGCGGAACTGGCCACGGACCCGAGCGGCTGGGGCAAGTACGGCCACGCCGAATGGGGCGCGTTCAAGCTCGGCAAGACCAACCCCCAGTTGTCGACGTCTGGGCTCAACGCCACCATCGCCGCCTACTACGCCGCGACCGGCCGCTCGACCGACCTGACGCTGAACGACCTCGCCGACCCGACGATCCAGGGCTTCGTGCGCGGCATCGAGCAGTCCGTAGTCCACTACGGCGACACGACGCTCACCTTCGCCGAGAATCTCTACAAGGCGGCCGAGTCCGGCCAGGGCCTCAACTACATCTCGGCGGCGACGCTGGAGGAGAAGTCGGTCTACGACTACAACGTCGGCAACCCCAGCGGCGACCCGCAGACCCTCGGGGACAGCCCGGCGCCGAAGATCCCGCTGGTGGCTATCTATCCTTCCGACGGCACGCTGATCTCGGACTCGCCGTACACGATCCTCGACGCCGACTGGATGACCGACACCAAGCGCGACATCGCCGAGTCCTACTACGGCTACATCACCGCGGACGGCAACCAGAAGCGGTTCTCCGACGCCGGGTTCCGGCGCTTCGACGGCGAGGCCAGCGGCAATGTCAGCGAGAAGCACGGGCTGAACCCGAAGGCCGACCTGCAGGTCATCCGGCCGCCGAACCCGGTGACGCTGACCGCGATCGTCGCGGGCTGGGAGAACCTGCGGAAGCGGGCCAACGTCTTGATCGTTCTCGATACCAGTGGATCCATGGGGGATCCGGTGTCCGGCACCGGGTCGAACCGCCTGGACCTGGCTCGCGACGCCGCCGCCCAGGCCATCGATCGCCTGGCGGACGACGACATCCTGACGCTCTGGGCCTTCTCGACCCCGCTGGGCAATTCGAAGGATCCGTATCGGGTGCTGGTGCCCGCGGGGCCGGTGGCGTCGGTGCGGGATGCCTACCTGCGTCAGGTCGACGCCCTCTACGCCGATGGCGGGACGGCGCTCTACGCGACGACCCGCCAGGCGGTGAAATCGGTCCAGAACTCCTTCGACCCGACCAAGATCAATGCCGTCGTTCTGCTGACGGACGGGCGCAACGAGTACCCGCAGGACAACAGCCTGAGCAACCTGGTCAAGGACCTGGACACGGAGGACACCTCGCGGCAGGTACGGGTGTTCCCGATCGCCTACGGGGCCGACGCCGACTTGGATGCCCTGAAGGAGATCGCCGAGGCCACCGATGGGCGGGCCTACGACGCCTCGAACCCGAAATCGATCAACAACGTCCTGATCAACGTCATCTCGAACTTCTGAGAAGCTAGTCCCATGGCCAGCCGCTTCCTCCGCGCGTTGGCCGATCCGTGGACCGGGCTCACCGCGGCGACCATCGGCGGGGTGGCGTGGGCCGCAACGCTCGGCTTCCCCCTCGCCGCGGGGGCCGCTGCGATCGCCTACGGCGTCAAGGTCGCCTACGACCTCGCGTTCCCGCGGTCGGGCGATCCGGTGCCCCCGCCCGGCCAGGAGAAGCTGCCCGAGCCGCCGGCCGGGAGCCTCGAGGCGCAGCTGGTCGAGCGGGCCCGTCGCGCGGTGGTCACGCTGGCCGAGATCTCGAGCACGACGACCGATCAGTGGTCGCGCGAGCAGATCGACGGGGTGCGCGGCGAGGCCGGGCAGGTAGTGCCCGATCTGCTGCGGGCCGCGCAGCGCCTGACGACTGCCTCGGCCGCGCGGGCCCGCATCTCGGTGCCGGAGCTGGAGAGGTACCAAGCCGATCTGGCCCGCCGCCGAGCGGGGACCCCGGAGGATCTGCAGCGCTCGCGGGCCAGCGTGCAGGCCCAGCTGGACATCGCCGCCCGCCTGGATGAGACGTGCGAGACGCTGGCCAGCCGCCTGGAGTCCGCCGTCCTCGATCTGGAGACGCTGACGGCCCAGGCGGCCGAGGTATCGGCCTCGACGGTGACATCGCTGGACACGTCGCGCCCCGTCGAGGACCTGATCGCCCAGCTGGCTTCTGTGCGGGAGGGCCTGCGCGCGGCCGACGATTACAGCCGGAAGGCGCTGGAGTAGGCCTCCTAGGCGGTTGCGGTTCGGCCGGCCTTGAGCGCCTGCGCCCACCAGACGAGGTCGGTCGCCAGCTTCTCCAGGCGCGGCTCGAGCGGGGCGAACACCGCGATGTCGATCGGATTCGATTGCAGGGCCGGGCCGAACACGTCCGGCAGGATGTGGACGGCGTGCCGGAGCGGGGCCATCTCGAACTCCACTGCCACCAGTCGCAGCTGCTCGACGGCGCGGGCGGCGCCGACGCCTCCATAGCCGACGAAGGCCACGGGCTTGCGGTTCAGCTCCGGGTAGATGGAGTCGAGCGCGTTCTTGAGCGCCGCGGTGTAGGCGTGGTTGTACTCGGCCACCAGGAAGATGTAGCCGTCCGCCTCATCGACCTTGCGGCCCCAGGCGGCGAGCGCCTCAGTGGGGTACTCGCGCTGCGTGAAGGCCGGCGAGCGGGGCGAGTTGTAGAACGGCAGCGGGTAGTCCCGAAGGTCGACCTTCTCGATGGTCAGGTCCTCCCGGGCGCTGAGCCGCTCCAGGAGCCAGGCGGCAGGCTTGTCGGCGAACCGGGTGTCGCGGGTGCTGCCGATGATGAGCTGAATATGGACCATGCGCTTCACGCTAGCGGTGCATGAGCCCTCAATGAAAGGGGTGCTCAGGCTCGCATCCGACGCCAGGCCAGCACGCCGATGTGGACTGCGGCGAGCCCGGCCCCCGCGATCGCCGCGTGGCCCGTCGACATGTCCTGGGGCGCAGCGGACTGCGGGTCGGTAATGCTGCTCATTCTCGGGACTCCTAGTGCCGGGCCGCGGCGGTCGCCCGGTCATTGGCCTGCTGAAGCGCCTCGACCAACTCCGCCTTGGTCATCGTCGACCGGCCTCGGACATCGGCGTCGCGGGCTAGCGTCATCAGGTGCTTCTTCGTGGCATTCGCATCGACGCCGCCCGCTGTCCTTCCCTCGCCCCGACGGGCTCGAACACCGCCGAGCTCGGCCCGCTCATCGGACGGCCCGGTCTTGCCGTCCTCCTTGGGCTCCCAGTGGTCGCCGACCTTCTCGAACCCGTGCTTGAGGGAGGCGAAGGCGGTGCGATGGGCCCGCTCGCCCTCGCCGTACTGCTCGACGGCGGAGTCGTGGGTCTCGCCCCACGTGTCCTGCGCCTTGACCGGCGATCGCTGGACGGTCGAGGGCATATCGCGCTTGGCCACCATGACGGCCTCCTGGGTCGAATCCGATCGGACGCCCGGGTAGTACCCCGTCCCCGCCGGAATCGATCGGACCATTGGATCTGACAAGGTAGGCGCGTGTACCGCCTCCTCATGCGCATCGTCGGCCGCTACCTGGACGCCGAGCGCGCCCACCGCATCGGGTTCCTCCTGCTGCGCCTGGCGCTGGCGGTGCCGCCGATCCGGGCGCTGGTCGCGCGCCGGTGCGCTCCCCCGGCCGCGTGCGCGGTCGAAGCGCTCGGCCTGTCCCTCCGCAGCCCGCTGGGCCTGGCCGCCGGCTTCGACAAGAACGCCCACGGGGTGGTTGCCCTGACCGCACTGGGCTTCGGCTACATCGAGATCGGCACCGTGACCGCCCAGGCGCAGCCCGGGAACCCGCGTCCGCGGCTGTTCCGGCTGATGCGCGACCGGGCGATCATCAACCGGATGGGCTTCAACAACGACGGCGCCGAGGTCGTGGCGGCCCGCCTGGCCAAGGTCCGGCGGACGCGGGCCGGCGCGGCGGCGGTCATCGGGGTCAACATCGGGCGATCAAAGGCGGCGACGTCCGAGCAGGCGGCTGAGGACTACGGGGTCAGCGCACAGCTGCTAGCGCCCTTCGCCGACTATCTCACCGTCAACATCAGCTCCCCAAACACCCCTGGCCTACGCGACCTGCACGCGATCGAGCTGCTGCGGCCGCTGCTGGAGTCGGTGCAGGCAGCGTGCGCCCAGGCCCGCGCGCACGCCGGGCTGGCCCGGCTGCCGCTGCTGCTGAAGATCAGCCCGGACAGCAACGACGACGACCTGCTGGCGATCGCCGATCTGGCTCTGGAGATGGGGATTGACGGCCTGATCGCCACGAACACGACCGTCAGCCGCGAGGGCCTGCGCGCGGATCCCGCCCTGGTGACTGCGGCCGGGGCCGGGGGCCTCTCAGGGCCGCCGCTGCGCGAGCGCGCCCTGGCGGTGCAGCGGCTGCTGGTGGACCGGGTCGGCGGCCAGCTGCTCATCGCGGCCGCCGGGGGGATCGAGATCCCGGACGACGCGGTCGAGCGCCTGGACGCCGGCGCGCAGCTAGTGCAGGCGTACACCGGCTTCGTCTATGGCGGCCCGGCGTGGCCGCGCACGATCAACGCGCGGATCGCCGCCGCCCGCTGAGTCCGGATCTGGACGTATAGGCAGCGATGCTGCCCGACAGCTGCGCGCTCGCATAAGGAAGTCGGGCCGCCGGCGACTCGGGTTCAACCAGCGCGAGCAGCGCGAATCCCCGTCCGCCCCGGCGGTGCCGCTGATCATGCCCTGAAGAACAGGCCCGGTCGTAAGGCCGCTGCCGACTCACTTCACCGCCGCGAAGTCATGCTCGTGCGTGATGACGGTGTCGTAGCCGTCCTCGGTGAGCTGGCAAAGCGATGTCCGAACCTTTCGGCCGTCGATGTCGAGGAAGCCGATAATGCCCAGGCGGGTCATGAAGTTGCGCGGATAGGTCGGCGATCCGGGATTGACGCAGAGGACACGGCCGACCAGATCGACGCGCTCCACGTGCGAATCGCCGTGGATGATCACATCCAAGGCATCCGGGCCATCCGGGTCGACGTGGAACTGCTCGCGCATGGTGTTGGCCACGGTCCACTTCGGCGGGATCTCCGGCACCGGGAGATCGTGGACGATCCCGACGTTGAGCTCGCCGAGCCGCAGTCGCCAGGCCTCCCGCAGCCGTGGATCCGCCGGCACCGCGGCGCGACTGCCGCTGCCCTCCTCGCCATTTCCCCGGGCCGAGAACGTCGGGGCGAGGGTCTCGAATCGGTCGATCAGCGCGATGTCGTGGATGTCGCCGCCGTGCAGAATCGCGTCGACCCCGGCGAAGGCATCGAAGACCTGCGGCCAGAGCTCTCGCCGCGCCTCCGGGACGTGGGTGTCGGAGATGATCCCGATCCGCAGCGCTGTGCGGCCATCGCCGATGCGGGGGATGTCGATTTGAGGGCGCTCAGGCGGCCAAGGCATGCGCGGACAGTACGTCGTGCGCTTGTATCCGGCAGGGGCAATTGTTTTTGTTTGCTGACACACGGCACCGACAGTTCCGACTCTGTATCCACAACGTCCCTCGGTTCGCTGATCTTGTCCACACCCCTTTGATTGCAAAGGGTTCTGTCGATGGTCGCGGCTAGGGTTGCGCTATGGAAACGGGGCGATCCACTGCAGCGGCGCTCGTCGCTGCGCCGGGGATTGCGTCGCTCAAGCTGCTGCGTGTGGGGGTCGACGCGGTCGCCGGAGAGCTCCTGACGACTCTTCCGGCGACGGCCCTCGCTGAGTGGTCGGTCGAGCTGGATGTGATGGTCGCCCGATTGA
>JAOPVO010000248.1 GCA_025966155.1 Pseudonocardiales bacterium | reverse complement strand
GCGTCGGTCTGGCCCCTCTGGGAGGACACCGACGCCATCGTCGGCTTCGGCACCCGGATGGACGTCCAGCGGTACGGCGGCTTCGAGGGCATGGGCAGCGCGCGCATCGATATCGACCCGGCCGAGATGCGCCGCCTGCCGGTCGACATCGGCGTGGTGGCCGACAGCGCCGCGGCCGCGGCCGCGCTGCTGCCCCTGGTGCACGAGCGCGCCGGCGGCGGCCGCACCGGGGCGAGCACCACGGCCAAGGCCGGCCAGCGCGAGGACGTCCAGTCGATCCAGCCGCAGGTCTCGTTCGTCGACGCGATCCGCCAGTCGATCCCGGATGACGCGATCTTCGTCGACGAGATGACGCAGGTGGGCTATGCGGCCGCGACCGCCTTCCCGGCATTCTCGCCGCGGACCTACATCACGCAGGGCTACTCCGGCACACTCGGCGCCGGCTTCCCGACCGCGCTCGGTGTCAAGGTCGGCCAGCCGGACAAGGTGGTCGTGTCGATCACCGGCGATGGCGGGTTCCTGTTCGCCGCAACCGAGCTCGCGACGGCCCGGCACCACAACATCGACCTCATCACGGTGCTCATCAACAACCACGCCTATTACAACGTGATGCGGGATCAGCGGCGCATCTACGACGGCCGTGATTCCGGGTCCTCCATCACCAACCCCGACTTCCAGCAGTTCGCGGCGAGCTTCGGGGTCCCGTCGTGGCAGGTCAAGGACGCGGCTGGCCTGCGCGGCGCGCTGACCGAGGCGATCGCCGCCGGCGGCCCGGCGCTCATCGAGGTTGTCGTGGAGTTCGGGACGGAGCCCTCGCCGTTCTTCCGCCCGCCGGTCAAATAGCGGCTCGCACTGCGCGGCTCGGTTCACTGTGAGCTAGCTCATAGTGAGCCGAGCCGTTTGTTCGTGGTCCTGCTGCGGGCGGACCTTTGCTGGGCGAATAGGCAATGAAGGTGACGTTAGGTCACGACTTCCGCGCTTCGCCGGTATAAAAGTGTCCGGCGCGGCTTATGGCGCGCAATGTAGCGACGCTATTACTTTGAGCATTCTTTGACGAGTCCTTTACCAATGCAATAACTTCCCCCGAGTTAATTCACATCGGGACGGGAACTTATTGTGACTCAAAGTATTCGAACGCATATCAATTCCGGTCTTTATTATTCGGCCGGCAAGGCCCGGCGCTACCGCCTTCTCTCCGCCAAGCACATTGCGGTAGCCGGCGCATTCGGCGCAATGCTGTTGATCGGCGGGTGCGCGGCGCCGCAGGAGACGACGGCCGGCGCCTCAGCGGTGTCGGCAACTGCTGCGGGGTCGGCATCGTCTGCTGCGTCGACCGCTGGCTCCACGTCCCCGGCCCCTGCCGTGCCGGCATCGACCGAGGCGCCGGCGCCTGAGGCGCCCACCGAGGAACCGGCGGTCCCGTACGTCGATACCAAGGCCACCGAGACCGTTGCTGCGCCTGCGCCCGCAGCGGTGCCGGCCCCGGCGGCCGCGCCGGTCACCGAGGAGGCCCCGGTGGAGGAGCAGGTGGCCGACCAGCCCGCCGCGGCGCCATCGGGCTACGGCTGCGACGCCGCCATCGCCTACCTCCGAGCCAACGCGCACCCGGCATTCTCCATTATCTGCCCCGGCTACGCGTTCGGGGGCCAGGCCGTGACGTGCCTCAATCACGCCCCGCAATGCCCTAATTCCGCGGTAATCATCATCAACGTTCCGTGCCCAACTGCTTACATGAACGAGGCCGCGAATAGCTTCGCGCTCTACAACAGCACCGGTGCGGCAATCGACCCGTACGGGGCGACCTGCTAATTACAGAGTCGGCCTAGGTTGACAAGCGGGCCTAGTTCCAGGTCGGCCGAAGTGCCATTCCGGCATTGCCGGCTGCATCGACCTTGACAGCAAGTACTTGATGCAGCTGGACGGTATTGGTCTCGAAACCGAGGCGCGATCCGGCCATGTACAGCCCCCAGACGCGCGCGGTGGCCTCTCCGACCATCTCGACGCAGGCGTCCCAGTTGTCCTGCAGATTCTGGCACCAGGCCGCGAGGGTCAGCGCGTAGTGCTCGCGCAGGTTCTCCTCGTGCCGGACCTCGAAACCGGCGTTCTGGGCCTCGGAGATGATCCGCCCGGACCCGGTCAGCTCCCCGTCGGGAAAGACATAGCGATCGATGAAGTGGCCCGGCAGCCCGGATTCGTCGTTGTCCGGTCGGGTGATGCAGTGGTTGAGCAGGCGCCCGCCCTCGCGCAGCTTGCTGTACAGGAAGCCGAAGTACGCCGGGTACTGACGGACCCCGACGTGCTCCAGGAGGCCGATCGAGCTGATGGCGTCGTAGTCCTCGCCGGGCGCGTCGCGGTAGTCCGCGTGCAGCACCCGTACCTGGGACGACAGGCCCTCGCGCTCGACCGCCGCGCGGGCCCAGTCCGCCTGGGCCTGCGCCAAGGTGACGGCGGTGACGTTGACGCCGTAGTGGGCGGCGGCGTGGCGGGCGAACCCGCCCCAGCCGCAGCCGACGTCAAGCAGGCGCATCCCCGGCGCCAGGCCGAGCTTGCGGGCCACGAGGTCGAACTTCTCCTCCTGCGCCTCCTCCAGCGTCGCGGTCGCCTTCGGGTACACCGCGCAGGTGTAGGCCATCGACGGGCCCAGCACCTTCTCGTAGAACTCGTTCGAGACGTCGTAGTGCTTGTGCACGGCCTCGGCGTCGCGCCCGCGCGAGTGCCGGAGCCCATGCGCGGCGCGCAGCCAGCGCGGGGCCGACTCCTGAGGGGGCGGCTCGGGCGGGACGAACGCCCGGACGCCCAGCTCGCGAACGAGCGCGGCCGCCTCGCGCGCCGACGGCCGGCGGAACCGCCAGTCGCCCAGCACCCGCAGCGCCAAGTAGGGATCGCCGGCCGGCGCGCCCTCGAGGGCCAGATCGCCGGCCACGTAGGCGCGGACCAGGCCCAGGTCGCCGGGCGCGGTAGCGAGGTAGCGCAGACCGCGCTCGTTCAGCAGGCGCAGGGTGATCGGTGAGTCCCCGCCGAACGAGCTGCCGTCGTAGGCGGCGAATTGGACCGGCGGCTCGCCAACAGTCAGCAATTGGATGACATCTGCGATCTTCATCTGCGACCCACCACTTTGTCATAGAGATCAGCAAGTCGTCGGTCGGGATCGTAGGCATCCTTGACCGTCCGATAGTGCGCTCCGCCGTACATCTGCTCGAACGTCGGGCGATCATAGTAAGCATCGGAGTACAGCGACTTGTGCCCGTCGCGCTTGGCTACCGCAGTCTCGAGCTGGCGATTCACGTCGCCGTCGCTGGATCCGGGGGCAATGGCGACGGTGCCCCAGAACCCGACATTGACGTACAGCTCGCCGGCGCCGAGCGGGTACAGCGGCCACCGCGGCCCGTCCCCGGCGGTCGCGACAGGTGCCGCCTGGGCGTCGACGGGCCGCAGGGCGAGTGGGCAGAGCCAGACCGGCGCCATGCCGATGTTGTCCTCGAACCAGCGCAGGAACTCCGCGGTGCGATCGAGGGGGAGCTCGACGTCCTGCACCACCCGCTCGCGATCGGGACGCCCGCGCCACCTCTCGATCCGGGCGGCGACGCCGAAGCGGCTCTCCAGCCCCACGAGCCGGTGGTAGACGTCGCTGCGGCGCAAGCGCCGCGGCCAGAGCCGGCGGGCGATCCGGTTCTGGGCGCCGAAGGCGGCCGAGCACCAGAACCAATCCGTGTCCCAGCGCCAGAGGTAGTCGTGGATGGTCAGGCAGTCGGTCCGCAGCGACTGGATCGAGCGGTAGTAGATCCGCTGCCCGGTGTAGTCGCTGGCCTCGGTCGCGCCGGCGTCGTCGAGGCTCGCGGCGAACCGGCCCAGGGTCAGGTACGACTCGCCGCGATCGAACATCACGCCATCGAGGAAGTCGACCTGCTGCCCGTCGTGGGACCGCGTCGCGCTGATGTCGGCGATCGCCTCGGTCAGGGCGCCCAGATCGCGGAACAGGATGTGCCGCAGCGCGACGTAGGGCTGGACCGGCTCGAGCTCGATCCGCAGCCGGACCGCGTAGCCGAGCGAGCCGTAGGAGTTGGGGAAGGCGCGGAAGAGATCGGCGTTCTCGGTCGGGCTCGCCGTCACGATGCGGCCGGAGCCCGTGAGTATGTCCATCTCCAGCACCGATTCGTGCGGCAGACCATTGCGGAACGACGTCGATTCGATGCCCAGCCCCGTGACGGCGCCGCCCAGGGTGATCGTCTTCAGCTGGGGGACGACCAGCGGCATTAGGCCGCGGGGGAGCGTCGCCTCGACCAGATGCTCGTAGGTGCAGACGCCCTGCACATCGGCGGTGCGGGCCGCGGCGTCGATGCTGATGACGCCATCGAGGCCGGACACGTCCAGGCCAGGGGCGCTGCCCGCCGCCGCGCTTCGGGTGCGGAAGAGGTTGGACGTGGATTTGGCCAGTCGCACGAGCTGCCCCGGCGGCACAGCTGCATAGGATGCTGTCAATATTGCGACGGCATCGGCATGGCTATCGCCCTTGAGGTGCGCAGTCGTCACGGCGGGCCTTAGTTCGGCGCGGCTGCGCCGGAGCCGGCCACGCGCATGCTGCTGATCTGAGCCAGCTGCAACCGGGTCACGGTGGGACGGGTGAGGGCATCGGCGGCGTCGGTGCTGCGCATGCCGGCCAGATGGATCTCGAGGTGGCGCTCCCAGGCGCGGGTGGCGATGTCGCCGGCGGTATCGATCACGCCGCGCATCGCCCATGCCGTCGTCATGACATCGCCCAGGGTGATGTCGTCCCGCACGCGCCCATGGGTCTTGGCGTTTTCGAGCAGGTCGTCGACCAGCAGGCGAAGCACCTCGGCGCTCTGCTCGTCGGCCTGGCCCACCAATTTGTCGGCGTAGCCCCGCTGATCGGCGAAGCGCCGGGCGACGGCCGCGAGCCACGCCTCGAGGCCGACGCCGCCGGCCAGCTCCAGTGCGCCCCGGGCCGTCTCGGCCAGCTCGTCCATGTTGATCCGGACCAGCTCGGCTATCAGCGCGCGCTTGCTGGGGAAGCGGCGGTAGACCGTTCCGATGCCCACCCCGGCCCGGGTCGCGATGACCTCCATGGGGGCCTCGATGCCGTACTCGGCGATCACATCGCGCGCCGCGTCGAGCACCCGCTGATAGTTGCGCACGGCGTCCGCGCGCATCGGGCGAGCCGCTGGTTCGGTCGATGCCGAAAGCGAGGCCACGTGCGCTCCCGTGAGGTCCGTCGTACCGCCCGGCGAGGATCGCCTCGGTGCGTATGGCTAGTGCGTCCGATCAGTGTACGGAGAGCATGCCGCCCAATAAAAGGAGGAGGTGTTCCGCTTCACCGGATGGGCGATTGCGCCTACGCTCACCGCGTGTCGACAATCCCGCGCCGTGTCCTTCTGCTCGGCGCGGCCGCCGCCGTGGCGTGCCTTGCCATCGGCGGCGGGGCCGTCGTTCTGACTCGTGGGGACGCCGCGGCTCCGCCGCCCGCCGCGGTGGCGCTGGCCGCCCCCGTCCCCGCCCCGGT
>JAOPVO010000229.1 GCA_025966155.1 Pseudonocardiales bacterium | reverse complement strand
GCGGGCAGCGCTCACGGGTCAGCCTGGCCGTGGCGATGCTCGGCCAGCCGCGACTGCTGGTGCTCGACGAGCCGACGACCGGGCTCGATCCAGTGCTTCGCGAGCAGCTGTGGGGGCTGTTCCACCGATTGGCGCAGGACGGCGCGACGCTGCTGGTGTCCAGCCATGTCATGGACGAGGCCGAGCGGTGCGATCGGCTGCTGCTCATGCGCGAGGGGGCGCTGCTCGCCGACGACACCGCGGCCCGTCTTAAGCAACGCACCGGCGCCGGCACGATGGACGCCGCGTTCCTGTCGCTGGTCGGTGGGCGATGAAACCCCGGCTGCTGCTCGCCACCGCACTCCGGGTGCTCACTCAGCTCAGGCACGACCCGCGCACCGTCGTGCTCATGGTCGTCGTGCCCTCGCTGCTCATGCTGATATTGCGCTATGTATTCGACTCCGAGCGAATGTTCGACCGGATCGGGCCCGCCCTGTTGGGGTTCTTCCCCTTCCTTCTGATGTTCCTGGTCACCTCGATCACGATGCTGCGCGAGCGGGTCTCCGGCACATTGGAGCGGCTGCTCACCACGCCGATCAGCCGACTGGATCTGGTCGGGGGGTACGCGGCGGCCTTCGCCGCAGTGGCTGCCGTCCAAGTCGCGATCGCCACCGTCGTCAGCCTGGCCCTCGGCTTGACCATCGCCGGCTCCATCGGCTGGCTTGTGCTGATCGCGCTGCTGAACTCCCTGCTCGGCGTTGCGCTCGGGCTGCTGGCCAGCGCGTTCGCCCGCACGGAGTTCCAGGCGATCCAGTTCATGCCGCTGGTCGTGCTGCCGCAGCTTCTTCTGTGCGGGCTGCTGAACCCGCGGTCGCAGATGCCGGCCGTTCTGCAGTGGGCATCCGACGCGATGCCCCTGTCCTATGCAGTGGGCGCAATAGAGCAGGTCGCCGGTAACCCCTCGGTCGATGGCGGCTACTGGCGCGATGCCCTGGTCGTGCTCGGCTGCGTGGGCGCGGGACTCGGCTTGGCCGCCGTCACCCTGCGCCGCCGCACCGACTGATCCCCGTACGGACCAAGCCCCGTGGCTACGCCGAGCGGCGGGCGACGACCAGCAGGTACTCCCACTCCATGTGGCCGGAGTCGGCTCCGTGCGCCTGGGCGACGTCGATGATGGCGGCGTCGAGGGCCGCGGTGCGCTCTGGGTCGTCGACCACATTGCGATAGGCAGCGATCGTCGGGCCGTAGTACGCGGCGAAGAAGTCGCGGAAGTCGGATGCCGACGCGAACGTATCGACGGCCAGCGTGCGGCGCTCGGCTGTCAGGTGCGACACCGAATCGCCGAACAGGGAGCGGACGTGGGCCTCGTCGCCCCACAGCGGCCCAGGCGACGCCCCGGCCGGCGGCGCGGCGGCGAACGGCTTCATCGCGGCGAACAGCTGGCCGATGAAGCCACTCGGGGTCCAGTTGATCAGCGCGATCGTGCCGCCCGGGCGGCATACCCGCACCAGCTCGTCGGCCACCGGCTGGTGGAACGGGGCGAACATGACCCCGACACAGGACAGCACCGCGTCGAACTCGCTGTCTATGTATGGCAAGTGCTCGGCATCAGCCTCGGCCCAGGCAATGTCCAGGCCTAAGCCGGCCGAGCGCTGCGACCCGATCTGCAACAATTCCGGCGTGAGGTCGGTGGCCGTCACCGACGCGCCGACCGTCGCCGCGGGGATGCTGGCGTTGCCCGACCCGGCAGCGACGTCGAGGACGCGATCGCCGGTGCCGATCCCGGAGGCCGCCACGAGCGACGGGCCGAGCCCCCCGACCACCGCGGTTGAGACGCGGTCGTAGTCGCCGAATGCCCACATCGCGCGTGCCTTAGCCTTAATCGGATCCAGTTCCAATGATTGCATGCTCATGATCGTGCCTCTCGTCCGGTGTTCGATATACCCGAACGTAGGAGGGCCCGACGCGGCGAACATCGGCGTCAGCACCCAATCCGACGACGCCCAATGCGTACTGGTACGCAGGCCTACGCGAGCAGACGCGCCGCGGCGATCCGCGCCGACCGGCCCTGCACGCCGAGCTTGGCGTAGACGTTCTGCAGGTGCCGCTCCACAGTGCGGACACTGAGGGTCAGATCGGCGGCGATCGCGGCGTTGTCCAAGCCTGCGGCGGCCAGGCGGAGCACGCCCAGCTCACGGTCGGACAGCACGTCCTCGACCTGCACCCGCGGCGACGGGACGGCCGCATCGACGTGCAGGAAGTGCTGAACCTCGTCCACGAAGATCGGCCAGGCCGGCTCGTCCTCGAGCAGGATGTGGTTGTTGCTGTTCAGCGCCACCAGCCGGGCGCCGGCGATGCTGGACGCCAGGTAGCGCGCCATCATGAACGGGTTCATCTGGTCGCCGGTCGAGTGCAGGATCAGCGTCGGCACATCAAGGTCGCCCAGCAGCGGCCCGGCGTCGGCCTGGCTGCGCTGCTGACGGGCCTGGTAAAGGACGCTGGCCGAGACGGCAACGCGCTGCAGATCGTCCAGCCAGCGCATCTGCTCCTCGGACGCGTCCGGGATCATCAGCGTCGTGAACACCCGGCGGAACACCGAGTCGGGGCGCGCCCAGCCGACCTTGATCATCTGGCCGAAGGTGTCCTCGGTCTCGAGGTCCTCGGCCGTCATTCCATAGCCAGCCCAGGAATAGCTGCCATAGAACAGCAGGCGGTCGACCCGCTCGGCGTGGCGCGTGGCGTAGGAGATCGCGACCGGACCGCCCTGCGCCATCGCCATGAGCGCGAATCGGTCGAACCCGGCCGCATCGGCGACAGCCTCGAGATCGCCGATCCGGGCCTCCAGGCTGTGGTCCTGGACATCCCAGTCGGACAGGCCGTGCCCGCGCTCGTCGTAGCGGATGATCGTGGCGAAGCGGCCGAGGTCGGCGAGGAAGTGGTGCCAGACCGGGCTCTCCCAGTCGAACTGCAGGTGGCTGAGCCAGCAGGTGGAGACGAGCAGCGGCGGGCCCGCACCATGGACCGCATACGCGATGCGCACGCCGTCGGGCGCGCGGCAGAACTGGATGCGCTGCGGCAGATGCCCCGACCTACTGGTCGTCATCGCCCAATCGTAGATCCCCCGTCCAGCCCGGCCTAGGGACTGAGGGTGAGGCCGTCTGCTCCGGCGCTCTTGGCCCGGTACATCGCAGTGTCCGCACGGGCCAGGGCCTCGACCGGATCGTCGCAAGGCGCCGCCAGGTGGATCCCGATGCTGCCGCGCACCGTCACCATCTCCCCATGCACGTGGTGCGGCCCCGATAGCGACGCCTGGATCCGGAGCCCGAGATCCGCGAGCGCCGAGGCATCCACCCGGGGGGCGATCACCGCGAACTCGTCGCCGCCGAGCCTGGCCACCGTGTCGCCGGGCCGGGTGGCATTCCTCAGCCGGAGCGCCGAGGTGAGCAGCACCTCGTCCCCCGCGGCGTGGCCGTAGGTGTCGTTGACCGACTTGAAGCGGTTGAGGTCGATGAAGATCACCCCCACCGTCGACGGCGGTCTCGGGCCTGAGCGCAGCTTGAGCGTTAGCTTTAGGCGCGTCATGAATAGCGTCCTATTAGCGAGCCCGGTAAGCGGGTCGTGCGACGCGGCGTGCAGGTGCTGCTCCTCGGACGCCTTCCGCCGGGTGATGTTGATGTGCGACACGATCGCGCCTTGCACCGGATGCTGGATCGGGCTGACCCGCAGCAGGAACCAGCGGGTGATCCCAGGCGAGGAGCACAGGTACTCGACCTCGGCGTCCGCGTGAACGCCGCTCAGCACAGCGCGGATCTGCTCCGCCACCACCACGGCCTCCGGGCAGCCGCGCTCGCCCGACTCGTCGGTGACCTTGAGGTAGTTGACGCCCACCCCTGTGGCAGTGTCGTCGCCGCCGTTGTCCAGCGCGAACATCCGCCAGGCCCGGTTGACCGCGACGATGGTGCCCTGCGTATCGAGCATGGCGGTGGCGTCGGGCAGTGCGTCGAGGATGTTCATGAC
>JAOPVO010000227.1 GCA_025966155.1 Pseudonocardiales bacterium | reverse complement strand
GCGTCGGTGGCCCGTCAGTTCGGCAATGTCGAGCTGATCGACTGGTTCGCGACCTCGACGCCGCACCCCGAGTGGTTCGTGGCCGACGGCATCCACCTGAACAGCGCCGGCCGCGCGGCGTACGCCGACCTCGTCCTCGCTGCCTGCCGCTGACCCACCCGACCCCCGTTGAGGGCGGAACTTTGGGCAATGGTTTGCCCCTCGGCGACAGACCCTGGCCACGAGTTCGCCCCTAAGGTGAGGTCGTTCACGATCCGGAATGACGCCGCCGTTTCGGGATAGTCTACGAGTGTTGACATCGGCTGATGACTTAGCTCGGAGCACCCATGCGCGCGACGCCAGACCTCCAGAAATGCCCCGCCGAGGCGGTGGTGCTCGACCGATCGACGCTGCGCGGCAAGGCGCTGGTCCCGACGCTGGTGTTCCTCGTCCTGCTCACCTCGGTCGTCAGCAGCGTCGGCGCCCCGCTCGTGCCCGGCATCGGCGTCGACTACGACGTCGCCGTCGGCACGGCGCAGTGGTCGCTCACGATCACCTTCCTGGTCGGCGCGCTGTCGGCTCCGATCATCGGGCGGTTGGCCGACGGGCCCCGGCGACTGCACGTCCTGCTGGGCGCGCTCGGTGCGCTGATCATCGGGTGCGCCGTCGCCGCGATCCCGGGCCCGTTCGCGATGCTCATCACCGGTCGGGCGCTGCAGGGCGTAGGGCTGGCGCTCCTGCCGCTGGTGATGAGCGTCGCCCGCGACCATCTGGACCCGGAGCGGGCCCGCACCACGCTCGCGACGCTCAGTGTCACCGCCGTCGTCGGCGTCGGCATCGGCTATCCATTCACCGGCCTCATCGCCGACCAGTGGGGGCTGCACGCCTGCTTCTGGGTCGCAGGGGCGCTGGGCGTCGGCGCGTTCGCGCTGTCGCTGCTGGTCATCCCGACCAGCAAGCACCGGGAATCGCACCACTTCGACCTTGCCGGCGCGACGCTGATGGCGATCGGCCTCTCGGCCCTCCTGCTGTGCATCAGCGAGGGCGAGAGCTGGGGCTGGGGCTCGCCGCGCATGCTCGGCCTCGCCGCCTTAGCGGTCGCCGTCCTCGCAATTTGGATCGTCCAGCAATTGCACGGCCACCACCCGCTGGTCGACCTGCGCCTCATGCGGGTGCGCCCGGTCCTGACGGCGAACGTCGTCGGCCTGATCGCCGGCGTCGGCATGTACATCATGATGTCGATGGTCATCCGCTTTGTGCAGACGCCGGAATCGACGGGGTACGGGCTGGGCGAATCGGCGGTAGTCGCCGGGCTGGTGCTGGTCCCAATGTCCATAGCCAGCTTCTCCGCCAGCAAGGTGACGACGCATCTGGCCCGGTGGCTGCGGCCCGCGCGCATCCTGCCCATCGGTGCGCTGATGTTCGCGTTTGCCCTCGGGCTATTCGCCACCCGCCGCGAGCATCTATGGGAGATCTTCGTCGTCATGGCGTTCGTCGGGCTGGGCGTCGGCTGCTCGTTCGCCGTCATGCCCCGCCTGATCGTTCCCGCCGTGCCGCCGGAGCAGACCGGCAGCGCCCTGGCGCTGAACCAGGTCCTCCGCACGATCGGGATGTCGATCGGCAGCGCGCTCAGCGCGGCGATCCTCGCCGCCCACACCATCGCGCCCGACCCGTTCCCGACCAATGCCGGCTATACAATCGGTGCGGTCGTGGCGATCGGCCTATGTATGGCGATGGGAGTGGTCAGCATCGCGCTGACGCCGCGGCTCAAGGGCGCGGAGCTGAGCGCGGCCCAGGAGCTGCTGGTCGAGGAATCGGTCGACTCAGCGCTCTCCGGCGTGATCGAGTTCGAGCCGGACGAGGCGCAGCTGGACCGGACCGCGAATCGGGACGCGCGTCCCGACGCGCCGCGGAGCGTCCAGCCGACCGGGATTCCGCGATGACCGCGCCGACGGCCGCCCGTCGCCGGAATGCCGCGGATAGCCGGGAGCGTCTGCTGTCCGCCGCCGTCGACATGTTCACCGAGCGGGGGTACGAGCGCACCACTGTCCGCGAGCTGGGCCTGCGTGCCGGCGTCGACCCGGCGCTGATCGCCCGTTACTTCGGCAGCAAGGCCGAGCTGTACCTCGAGGCGCTGGCCCGCACCCGCGCGCCGTCGTCCGATCCACTGGATCCGACGAACGCCGGAGCCATGCAGCGGATGCTCGACCGGGTGTCATCGGGCCGCCCGACTCCGGCGATGCATGCCGCGGTCGAGCCGCACGCCGACGCTCAGCTGCAGGCGGCGGCGATGGCTCTGCTCGAGACCCGCATCGTCGGGCCATCTCAGCAGATAGCCAGCTCATGGTCTCCGGGGGATGCGGTGCTGCGGGCGCAGGTCGCGACGGCCGCGCTGGCCGGGGTTGTGCTCAGTCGCAGCTCCGGCGCGCTCGCGGCCCTGGGCGAGGCGTCCTCGGCCGACGTCGGGCGGATGGTGGCCGTCATGCTGGACGCGCTGCTCAGTGCGCCGCCCAACGGATCCATAGGCGAGCCTCGGCTCGGGAGCACACCCGGGGTTTAGCCTGGGCGCATGTTCAAGATCCTGCTCGCGCTGCACGTGCTGTTCGCGATCTTCGCCATCGGCCCGCTGGTGCACGCCGCCACCACGGCGGGGCGCGGGGTGCGCCAGAACGACGCCACCGCAACGACAGCGGCCGGGCGGATGCTCCGCATCTACGCGATGGCGTCGGTGCTGGTGGTGCTGCTCGGGTTCGGCCTCATGTCAGCGAAGTCCCCACACACCGGCGAGGCCACTGCGAAGATCAGCGAGACGTGGATCTGGCTCTCGGGTGTGCTGTGGCTGATCGCCGTCGGCCTGGTGCTCGGCCTCATCGTGCCAGCACTGGAGAAGGCCACCGAGCTGATCGAATCGGCGCAGCCGGCCGGCGCGCTCACGGCCCGGGTCAGTGCGGCCGGCGGCATCGTCGGGCTGATCTTCGCCGGCATCGTCTTCCTGATGATCTACCGACCCGGCTCCTGAGCCAGCAGGTCACTCAGCCGCTGCAGGAACGGCCGCTGTCCTTTGACCAGCTTAACTGCGGCCTCGTCCAGGCCGAACCATTGCGCACGATCGATCTCCGGGAACGACTGCGTGCGCCCCGATCGCGGCGGCCATTCCATCTCGAAGGTGCCGCTCACGATCGAGTCGGCAGCGAAGTCGGCTGCACCGGCCCAGGCGGTCACCGTCTTGCCCGATGCGCGCACCGAGCCGAGCTCGACGTAGTGGACGTCCGGCGCGGGCGATCCCAGCTCCTCGGCGAACTCCCGCCGGGCGGCCTCGAACGGCGCTTCGTCCGGGCCGTGCTCGCCCTTGGGCATCGACCACGCGGCCTCGTCCTTCCGGGCCCAGAACGGCCCGCCCATGTGACCGAGGAGCACCTCTGGGGCCCCAGTGGCCGATCGGCGATAGAGCAGCAGTCCAGCGCTGGTCACCATGTGCACCAGACAACCACGTGGATCAGACAGCCACGTGCACCAGAGAACCGTGGGCCCCGGACAGTCAGAACGAGGCGATGAGCGTAACGTCGCCGTCCTCGACCAGCAGCGCCTCGTCGTCGCGCAGCAGGCGCAGGGAGAACCGGCCGCCGAACTCCCGGATCGCGCCGTCGAACACCTCGGGCTCGTACAGGCCGCTGGCCACGTGCGGGATCGGCACTTCGGCCAGATAGCCCAGGCCCTCGGTCGACACCAGGTCGGGCGCTACGGACGGGTCGTCCATGATGGCCATCGGCTCGACGTCCGGGCCCATCAACGAAGCGCCCGCGCTCAGGCCGATGTAGAGCATGCCGCGATCGAACTGCCGAGGCAGCAACGCATCGAGCCCGCTGCGCCGCACCTTGTCCAGCAGATAGAACGTGTTGCCACCGCCGACGTACAGGACGTCCATGCCCGATAGCACCACGCGCAGATCCTCGCCCTGGGTGGCCCCGAGGTCGACGTCGGTCAGCTCATAGCCGCCTTTGATCAACCGCGCGCGCTCCTCTACCGACCACGACGCCTCGGCATAGGGTTCGGCCGCGGTGGCCACGAACGCGATGCGGGCCGGTCCCGGGTCGCGCCCCACCGCGAGTCCGCCGGCGATGAAGCCCGCGACCGCGGAGTCGCCCCAGGACAGGAGCAACATGCGCGCCGTCATGGGGCGAGTCGGTTGGTCATGGTCAGACCCGACGGCGAACGCCGACGATGGTCAGCATCAGCGCGCCGACAATCAGCAGGCCGCCGCCCGCGAGCGCGAGCGGCAGCACGTGCGCCGGGCCGGTGGCTGCAAGCTGCGGGGCGAAGGCGACCGTCACGGCTGACGGCGCAGACACCACTGCCACCGCGCCGACGACGGCGCCGCTGGCTGTCGCGGTATTGACGATCGAGCCTCGGATCCACAGCTGCAGCCTTCTTCGCCGACTGCGCCCGCCGGAGTGGCTGCCCCGATGATCAGGGCAACGAGCGACCCGAGCGTGAGGGCCAGAACGCCCACCAACCGCGCGAACAGCATTGACGCGCGACGTGTCACCGCCATGAGCGACTCCTGCATCCCTTAGCCCGTGTAGGCCAGAGCGTAGGGCGCCTAAGCATTTCCAGTGAGAGTGTGGGCAGAGTCGCCCATCTCACCGGCGATCAGTCGACGAGCGCGTCGACCTTCGCCTCATCGGCGCGGGCCGACTCGAGATCCTCGCGGCGCTGGGCGGCCTTGGTGGCCCCGCCGCGGTTGAGCTTGGATTCGGTATCGATGCCGGTGCTGAACAGGATGAGGCCGCCGATGATCGACATGACGCCCATCGCGACAAGGGCCCATCGATAGCCGCCGAAGCTTCCGTGAAGCAGCGCTACCAGCAGCGGGCCAAGGCCGCCGCCGATCGGCGCGGCCAGGTTGATGCGGGCGAACATCCGCGGGTACTCGACCAGCCCGTACGCCTCGATCGCGAACAGCGACTGCAGGATGGCCACATTGCCCATCGCGAAGCCGATCAGGAACGACCCGAGCAGCATCGACCACGCGTGGTAAGCCCCGGACAGGACGAACTGGCCGGCCGCCTGGGTGATCGCCACGCTGACGGCGATGCGGCGCAGGCCGACCGCGGGCATCAGGGGGATGCCGGCGAGGCGCCCGATCAAGGCGCCGATGGCCAGCGTCGTGACGGCAAGAGCGGCAGCGTGGGTGTTGTTCTCCTTGGCCAGGCGCACCAGGTGGTTGGACGTGGCGATCTGCGAGACGAAGAGGAAGAACATCCCGCCGAACAGCATCGCGAACAATGGATCGCGGACCGAGGCGCGGGTGGACTTGGGCGCGACCCGCTTCGCCGCCTCCTGGATGGACAGCGGCGGCTCCTTGATGAAGACCGACGCCGACCACACCAGGATGATCAGCGACGCGCCGAGGATCAGGCTGCCCCGGGGCAGGCCGAACACGCCGATGACGCCGAGAACAGCTGGCGGGATGATCGCCCCTCCCAGCGCCATGCCGGTCATCGCGATGGTCAGCGGCTTCGCCGGCGCGGTCGGGAACCATCGGGCGACCAGCGCGGAGATCGGGATGCCCGAGGCCATCGAGCCGAAGAAGCCCGACAGTGCGAAGCAGATCCACAGCTGCCAGACGGTCTGCGCCGAGCCGATGCCGGCGAGGGTGAGTCCGACGCCGGCCGCGCCGACGCACAGCAGCAGCCGGGTCGAGACGGTCTTGAGCAGGCGCGCAGTAATAAGGCCGCCGACCCCGCCGCAGATCGAGGAGAACGTCGGGCCGGCCGACGCCACGGCCAGGGAGAAGCCGCGGTCGGACACGAGCGCGTCGATGTACGCAGACATCGAGTAGAAGCTGAGGCCTACCGCCACGCCGAGGATGCAGAACGCCAGCCCCACGATGACCCGTCCGTAGGCCGCGTCCGTATCGCGGGCAGCGTCCGACATCACAAGCCTCCAGGAAGAGTTGGTGCGTCCGACCGGATCGAATGGCGGCGCAGGTCCAAATTTACCCGCGTTTCGCTGGATCGTTTCCTGGGCTCACGATATTTTCCGCCGTTTATGACAGTTCGAGCAGCCAGGGGTGCAGCGTGCGTCACACCGCTGCGGCGCAACGCCCGGAGGCGACTCGGTCCGAGCCTCAGCCGCGCACGACCACGACGGTCCCGCCAGTCGGCGTCCACGACGTGATGCGCAGGGCGTCGCCGTCGATCGCGGTGTGCACAACCCGGGTGATGTCGAGCCGGAAGCGGTGTGAGGCCTCGGCCGGTTCCTCGACGGCGATCGCGGTGATCTTGCCGTCGCCGAGCCAGCTGGATGGATCGTCGGCAGGGGAGTCGACCGTCGGGCAGTGGATGGCGACGCGGGGATCGCGACGCAGATCGTTGGCCCGCTGCGCCCCCGTCATCATGCCGAGGTAGATCTCGCCGTCATCGCCGAACTCGACCTCAGTGCCGCTGATCCGCGGCGTGCCGTCGCGGCTGGTCGTGGCCATCGTGGCGTGCTTCCGGACGGCGAACGTGCGTCGGACGGTGGCGGCGAGATCGGGCGCGGCGGTGGTCACCTCGGTCCAGGACGTCATGCGGAGGATCGTCGCGCGGACCACCGACAACGCGGCGTCACGCCGCCACCGGCTGTCGTCCTCAGCGAGTGCGTAGCGGCAGCCAGAGCCCAAAGGTCACGAACACGGCGGAACTGGCGACGTCGATGCCGATGTCGCGGCGGCCCAGGATCGTCTTGAGGTCCGCCGTTGCGTGGATGAGGATGAGCGGCCACAGCCCGCCGATGATGATGCCGAAACGGGCGACGTGGACCCCTGCGCCTACCGATACCGCCTCAAGCCCTCGCCTCGTCATCGGAGCAAGGGAGCTGCTCGACGTACCGGCACCTAGCGGGTCCCACCGACAGTTCCAGCCCTCGGTCCACAGTGGCTCATCGGTGCTCGATCTTGTCCAC
>JAOPVO010000015.1 GCA_025966155.1 Pseudonocardiales bacterium | reverse complement strand
CGCCAGCACCGCGCGAGTACGGATGATCATGTGGGTTCCTCCCTTATGGCGCCCCCCGTGGTGGGTGCCGCGTGCAAGACGCCAGACCATAAGCGAGTTCTGTTTCAGCGCAAGTTACGGCGACCCTTCCGAGCAGGCCCTTGACGCCGGCCACACGTCCGACGATCTAGGTCATGGCCCGCACGCTCTTGCCCAGCACGACGAAACCACCGGCGGAGACCGAATAGCGCTGCCGGTCCAGCTCGATGTCGACGCCGATGTGCGCGCCATCCGGCACGACGACGTTCTTGTCCAGAATGGCCCCCCGCACCACCGCGCCGCGCCCGATCTGCACGTTGTCCATCAGCACGGCGCCCTCGATGTACGAGCCGGCCTGGATGGTGACACCGGGCGAGACGACGCTGTGGCGCACCGTGGCGCCGGAGATGATCGCCCCCGAGCCGACGACCGACTCCTGGGCCATGCCGCCCTCGACGAACTTGGCCGGCGGGAGCTGCGGATGCGAGGTGAAGATCGGCCATTGCCGGTTATAGAGATTGAAGATCGGGTGCACAGCGACGAGGTCCATGTGCGAGTCGTAATAGGCATCGATGGTTCCGACGTCGCGCCAATAGCCCCTATCGCGATCTGTCGCGCCAGGCACGTCGTTGTCGGCGAAGTCGTAGACGTACGCGGAGCCTTTATCCACCATCATCGGCATGATGCTGCCGCCCATGTCGTGGATCGACTGCTCGTCGGCCGCATCCTTGCGCAGCGCCTCGATCAGCGCGTCAGTCCGAAATACATAGTTGCCCATCGAAGCGAAGGTCTCGTCCGGGCTGTCGGGCAGGCCCGGCGGGTTGGCGGGCTTCTCCAGGAACTGGGTGACCTTGCGGTCGATATCGGCGTCGATGACGCCGAACTCGCTCGCCTCGGACCGCGGGACCCGGATGCCGGCGACCGTCACCTCGGCGCCGCTCTCGATGTGCTGCTGCACCATCTGGCGGGGATCCATCCGGTACACGTGATCGGCCCCGAACACCACGATGTGATCGGGGCGGTCGTCGTAGATCAGGTTCAGCGACTGGAAGATCGCGTCGGCGCTGCCGGTGTACCAGCGCGGGCCGAGCCGCTGCTGCGCCGGGACCGAGGTGATGTAGTCCCCGAGCATCGTCGACATGCGCCACGTCGTGGTGATGTGCCGGTCGAGGCTGTGCGACTTGTACTGCGTCAGCACGCAAACGCGGGTGTAGCCCGCATTGACCAGGTTGGACAGCGCGAAGTCGATGAGGCGGTACACACCGCCGAAAGGCACCGCCGGCTTCGCGCGGTCCGCAGTGAGCGGCCAAAGGCGCTTGCCCTCGCCGCCGGCTAGAACGATCCCCAATACCCGCGGTGTCGCGCTCATGCCGAGCACCTTAGGCGACGTCGGCAACCGTGTGGTGTCCGAGTGTCGTCTACGATCCGCGGCGTGCGCATCGGCCTGCTGACTCGCGAGTTCCCGCCCGAGGTATACGGCGGAGCGGGCGTGCATGTGGAGTTCCTGGCCCGCGAGCTGCGGCGCATCCCGGCCGTCGAGCGCGTCGAGGTCCGCGCGTTCGGCGCTGCCCGCTCCGAGGCCGGCGTGCTGGCCTTCGCCACCCCGCCCGCGCTGGCCGGAGCCAACGCGGCACTGCAGAGCATCGGAACCGATATCGAGATCGCCGCGGCGCTCGAAGGCCTGGACATACTGCACTCGCACACCTGGTACGCGAACCTCGCGGGGCTGCTGGGCGGCATGCTCCACGGGGTCCCCCACGTGCTGACCGCTCACTCGCTCGAGCCGCTGCGGCCGTGGAAGGCCGAGCAGCTGGGCGGCGGGTACCGCATCTCGTCGTGGATCGAGCGCGAGGCCTACGCCAGCGCCGACGCCGTGATCGCCGTCAGCGCCGGGATGCGGCAGGACGTGCTGCAGGCATATCCGTTCGTGCCCGCGAGCCGGGTCCACGTGATCCACAACGGGATCGATGCCTCGATGTACTCGCCCGCGTCGCCCGAGAGCGTCGCGCAGGAGCTGGCCGCGCATGGAATCGACGGAGACCGTCCGATAGTGCTGTTCGTCGGGCGGATCACGCGCCAGAAGGGCGTGGCCCACCTGCTCGGGGCCGCAGCGGGGTTCGACCCCGGTGTGCAGCTGGTGTTCTGCGCCGGAGCCCCGGACACACCGGAGATCAGGCACGAGACCGAGGCGTCGGTGGCGCTGCTGCAATCCCAGCGCGAGGGCGTGCACTGGATCCAGGAGATGCTGCCTCGCGAGCGGATCATCTCCCTGCTCACCGCGGCGACGGTGTTCGTCTGCCCGTCGGTGTACGAGCCGCAGGGCATCGTGAATCTCGAGGCGATGGGCTGCGAGACGGCGGTGGTGGCCAGCGATGTCGGCGGCATCCCCGAGGTCGTGGCCGACGGCGAGACCGGCGTGCTCGTGCACTACTCCCCAGATGCGCCGCGGGAGTTCGAGTCGGCGCTGGCCGCAGCGGTGAACGCATTGGCGTCCGACCCCGCCCGGGCGGCGCAGATGGGCCGGGCCGGACGGGCGCGCGCACTGGAGCACTTCGGCTGGGACACCCTGGCCCGGCGCACGGTCGAGCTCTACGCGACGCTGGTCTGAGGCTCAGTCCTCGACCCACTCGAGCAGATCGCCGGGCTGGCACTGGAGCACTCGGCACATTGTCTCCAAAGTGCTGAAGCGCACGGCTTTGGCGCGCCCGTTCTTCAGCACCGCCACGTTCGCCGGGGTGAGACCGACACGCTCGGAGAACTCCCCGATGCTCATCTTGCGTCTGGCGAGCTCCACGTCGATGCGCACGACAATCGGCATCAGATCACCGCATCCATATCGGCCCGCAACTCCGTGACGTTGCGCAGCATGGTGCGCAGGACCACCATCAGCAGCCCGAGAACCGCAAGACCGACCGACATCAGGAACAACAGCAGCGGCAGCCCGGGATCGTCCGCCCTGAACCCGACGTAGAGGAACACCGCGACCAGCGTGACCCATGCTGCCGCGATCGCCCACACAATCGAATCGACCCACCCCAGCGATGCCGCGGTGAAGATCCGGTTTTTCGCCACGAGGGACAGCAACCTCCAGACGCACACGATCACGACCTGGATGCAGAGCACCCAGAACACCGTCACTGCCGTCAGCGGCCACCGCAGATACGCCAGGTCCGGCTCATGATCTATCGATTGTCAATCGACCACGAGATGCATGGAGCGGTGGCGCGAGGACGCACCAGCGGGCATCTGGGGCGCCAGTCAGCGCAGCCAGGGCAGGTCGGCGATCGCCGTCTGGGCGCCCGGCTCGACCTCGGTGAAGCCGCCGTCGCGAACCAGTGGCAGCTCAGCGGCGATGGCAGTCGCCCAGGTCCGCTCGTCGGCCCGCCGGACGGCTAGCGGCAGCCCCGCGGCCAGCCAGCGTGCCCGGTCCTCGTCGGCACTGGCCCACCAGCCGAGCTGGGCGGCATGGCCCACCTGCGCCATCGCCTTGCCCGCCGTCATCGGCTGATGGGGCGAGAGCCACAGGACCGGAGTCCCAGGCTCCGGGGCGGTCGGCGGCTCGAGATCGGCCAGCTCCGTCCCGGATACCTGCAGGCGGGCCAGGTCGCGCGGCCATTCGTCGAGCGGGATCGGCGGGAAAACCCGGACCTGGGCGGTGCCTCGGCCGACGGTGATGCCAGCCAGCGCCTCGGCACGCACCCACTCGGCGCCCCGGGCCCGGCGAACCACCTTGCGAATCCGGTGGCCGCCCCACTGGGCGATCGCATCGGCCCACTCGGCGTCGGCGCGCTCGTCGGTGAGCAGACGCAGCACGGCGATCGCCGCGGCCTCGAGGGCATCGGTGCGTGTCGGCGGCGCAGCCCGCTCCAGGCGCACCACCAGCGGCAGCACGCGCTCGACCGGCTCCGCCGCGACCGGCGCCGGCTCGCTCAGAGCTGGTCCTCGATCCACTGCGCCAGCAGGCGCGCGCCGAAGCCGGTGGCGCCCTTGACGCCCAGGTCGGCATCCACAGGACGGCGGGCCGGGCCGGCGATGTCCAGGTGCGCCCAGGGGATATCGCCCACGAACGGTTCCAGGAACAGCGCCGCGGTGACCCCGCCGGGGTTGCCGCCGGCGTTGTCGGCATCGGCCACGGGCGACGTCACCAGGTGGCGGTACTCGTCGGACAGCGGCATCCGCCAGAGCGGCTCGCCGGCGCGGGCCCCGGCGTCGCGCAGCGACTCGGCCAGCCCGTCGGTGGTTGCGAACAGCCCGCCCAGGGTCAGCCCGAGCGCGACCTTCATCGCGCCGGTCAGCGTCGCGATATCGATGACGACGCTGGGCTCCAGGCGAGCGACGGCGTAGGCGAGGGCATCGGCGAGCACCAGGCGGCCCTCGGCGTCGGTGTTGCCCACCGAGGACGTCCGGCCGCCGAAGTGCCGGATGACGTCGCTGGGGCGCATCGCCCGGCCCGACACCGCGTTCTCGGCCGCCGGGACCAGCGCGGTCACCCGGATCGGCAGCGCGCGGGACGCGACGATCCGCAGCGCGCCGAGCACGGCCGCGCCGCCGGACATGTCGGTGTGCATCATCGTCATGGCGTCGCCGTGCTTGATGTTGAGGCCGCCGGTGTCGAAGGTGATGCCCTTGCCCACGAGCACGATGTGCCGGGCCGGGGACGCGGAGCGCGGGCGCCAGCGGGCCTCGATCAGCCGCGGCGGGGTGGCCGACCCGCTGCCGACCGCCAGCACGCCGCCGAACCCCTGGGCCTCGAGCCAGGCCACGTCCCGGACGGTGACATCGACGCCGAGCGGCCCGAGGACATCCTGGGCCTGGCGCCCGAGCCACGCCGGGTTCTTCACCGACGCCGGCTCGTTGGCCAGATCCCGGGCCCACGCCGTGGCGTCGGCGTGCGCGGTGGCCTGGGCGAGGACCGCCTCGGCCTGGGCGCCAGCCGCATCGTCGGCGCCCGGGGCGAGCAGGATGTCGATCCGGCGCGGCCGGGTCGGCGCCGGTGCGGACTTCCGGGTGAACACGTAGGAGCCCAGCAGCAGGCCCTCGGCCAGCGCCAGCAGCGGCGTCGCGGCGACGACGGCCAGAACCGACGGCCCGGCCACCTTGGCCAGGCGCCCGCCCGCCCGGCGGATCTCCTCGGCCCCGCCGGCCCCGGCGCCGGTCAGCAGCATCCGGCGCCCCCCCGGCAAGGCGAGGTCGCGCAGGCTCCCGGCAACCGCCGACGCGGGGTCGCCGGCGACCTGATCGACCAGGGCGCGGGCGGCATCGCCCAGTCGCGGCAGCGCCGGCAGATCGGCGCCCTGCACCAGGACGACGCCCAGAACGGCCGCCGCCGAGGGAGCGCGCCGGACCGAGAGCGATGTGCGGGATGTGGTCGCCATGCCTGGAATCGTGGCAGATCGCGGCCGCCCAGACGACGGAAGGCCCCGAACCCGGGCTCCGAGTTGCTTTCGGAGTCCGGGGCCAGGGCCCGTCGTTCTGGTGCTTCCGTGCTGCTAGTGCCTTGCCGCTGCTAGCTCACCACTGCCTTGAGTGCGTCGCCCAGCGAAGTTGCCTCATCCGCGGAGAGCTCGACCACGAGCCGCCCCCCGCCTTCGAGTGGCACCCGCATCACCAGACCGCGTCCTTCTTTGGTGACCTCGAGCGGACCGTCGCCTGTCCGCGGCTTCATGGCCGCCATGCGTGCCTCCTCTGACGGGCTCCACCGTGGGGCCCGGCCGACTCGATACCCACCGGATTCGGCGGGTGATACCTACGTGACTGCCCATTGTCCCGTATGAGTGCCAGCGTTGCGAAATCGTCCCCTTGGAGGCGTCACACGCGCGTCGGCGCCCAGGCTGCGAATCGGCGCAGGGAGTACCTCAGGCCGAGCCGGAACAGGGGCGCGCCGAGGGTCCAGCCGAGTGCCCCGATGATCCCGAAAGGCAGCTCGAGCTGCTCGGACCACACGAAGACGCTGGTGCCGTCCGGGCGCGGCGCGACGGCGAACATGGCCGTTCCCTGGACGACGGAGCCGGTGTGCACCACCCGGCAGTGCACGCCGGGCACCCACTCGACGATGTCCATGGTGTCGACCGCGCCCAGCCCCGCAATGCCCGTGACGGCTCGAAGCGACGAGCCGACCGACGCGCCGTCGCCCTTGGTGGCCTCGGCGGTCGTGCCGAGCATCCAGTGCCTGTGGCCGGGCCAATCGGTTGCCGCGGCGAAAACGGCATCCGGTGCGGCATCCACATCGACACTCAGCACCACAGATGCGGTGCGCGGCAGGGCGCTCATGCCCGGCTCTGCTCGTCGGACGGCGCCGGCTCGGCTTCGAGCGCGTCGAGCGCGATGCGATGGCGCTCGATGCGATGGAGCTCGATGCGATCGAGCTCGACCTCATCGGGTTCGGCCTCATCGACTCGTGCCTGGCGCGCGAGCTCGGCCCGCAGCGCCTCGATCTGCTCGTCGCGCTCGGTCAGCTCGCGGGCGAGCCGATCCAGGGCCTCGTCGGTCTCGGCCATCCGGTACCCGCGCAGGGCGACCGGCAGGCGGAGCGCATCGACGTCGGTGGCCGACATCGCCCGGCCGGCCGGCAGCGCCAGCGGCACGGTGTCGGCCGTCACGACGACCAGATCCGAGCGGGCCGGCGGCGGCTCGGGCGACTCGGCGGGGGCGAGGCCCGGCTCCCCCAGCACCTCGGCGCGCTGGGTCTCGGGGGTGCTGCCGCCGAAGATCGCGACAGACAGGAAGAAGAGCACCCCGCCGACAGCCACTGCCAGCACGAGGTAGAGGGCCGCGGTCAGCATGCGTCGATCGTGGCACGCTTCGCGGTGTGAGCGCGACGGAACCCACCAGCCCGGCGTCCCCGATCGGATCCGGCACCGCGAAACTGCCGCGCGGGCCGCTCGTGCTCGGGCCGCGGGCGTTCGGGGTGGACGAGATGGTCGTCATGGCCATCGTCAACCGCACGCCGGACTCGTTCTACGACGGCGGGGCCAATGTGGAGCTGGCCAAGGCCCTGGCCGCGGTCGATCGCGCGGTAGACGACGGCGCCGGCATCGTCGACATCGGCGGGGTCCGCGCCGGCTACGGGCGCACGATCGACGCCGCCGAGGAGCTCGAGCGTGTGCTGCCCGTCGTTGCCGCGGTGCGCGATCGGCACCCCAGCCTGGTCATCAGCGTCGATACCTGGCGCTCCGAGGTGGCGCGCAAGGTGGTCGCCGAGGGGGCGAGTCTGCTCAACGACACCTGGGCCGGGGCCGATCCGGAGCTGATCGAGGTCGCGGCGCAGTCCGGCGCCGGCGTCGTGTGCAGCCACACCGGCGGTCTCGGGCCGCGCACCGATCCGCACCGGATGCGCTACGACGACGTCGTCGCCGATGTCATCGCGACAGTCACCACTGCGGCCGCGCGGGCGGTGCGGGCGGGGGTCTCGCCGAATTCGATCGTCATCGACCCCACGCACGATTTCGGCAAGAACACCTGGCACTCACTGGAGCTGTCGCGCCGCCTCGACGAGCTGTCGGCGACGGGCTGGCCGGTGCTCGTTGCGCTGTCGCGCAAGGACTTCATCGGGGAGACCCTCGATCTGCCCGCATCGGACCGCCTCGAGGGGACGCTCGGCGCAACGGCGATCGCGGCCTGGCTCGGCGCGCGGGTCTTCCGCGCCCACGACGTGCGGGCGACCCGCCGGGTCCTGGACATGGTCGGGGCGATCCGCGGCACCCAGCCCCCGAAGACGGTGCGCCGCGGGCTGGCTTAGGCCCAACCGCGAAGTCGCGGCAATGGCTTGTCGCCTGGCGACAAGCCATTGCCAAAAGTTCCGCCTTCAGGGGGTCGACGCGGCCTCGGCGGTGGCCTGCTGCGCCCGCTGCTCGGACCCGGCCTGCTCCGACAACGCGGCGTGCGACCTCTGGATGAACGCGATGGCGTCGTCGACATCGTCCATCACGGTGATGAGGTCCAGGTCGGCGGCGTTGACCTTGCCCGAGGGCACGAGGACATCCCGCACCCACGCGATCAGGCCCGACCAATAGGCCGTGCCGATAAGGATGACCGGGAAGCGCGTGACCTTCCGCGTCTGGACCAGGGTGAGCGCCTCGAACATCTCGTCCAGGGTGCCGAACCCGCCAGGCAGGATCACGAACGCCTGCGCGTACTTGACGAACATCGTCTTGCGCACGAAGAAGTAGCGGAAGGTGATGCCGAGGTCGACCCAATCGTTGAGCTGCTGCTCGAAGGGCAGCTCGATGCCGAGCCCGACGGACAGGCCGCCGGCCTCGCAGGCGCCCTTATTGGCCGCCTCCATGGCCCCGGGCCCGCCGCCGGTGATCACCGCGTACCCGGCATTGGCCAGCGCCGCGCCGAGCGCGACGCCTGTGGCGTACTCCTCGGAGTCCGGCGCGGTGCGGGCCGAGCCGAAGACCGCCACGGCGTCGGGCAGCTCGGCCAGCAGCCCGAACCCCTCGACGAACTCGGATTGGATGCGCAGGACGCGCCACGGGTCCTGGTGCACCCACCCCGACGGCCCGCGCGAGTCCAGCAGCCGCTGCTCGCTGGTGCTGGAGCCGATCTGGTTGCGGCGGCGCAGCACCGGCCCGCCGCGGCGCTCCTGCGGGCGGGGGGCGGACGGGTCGGCCGGCGAATCGGGCGTCTCGGTCATCCGAGGCACGCTAGCCGAGCATGGGGACGGGGCGGTGAACGTCAGGCGAGGAAGGCAAGCAGGGCCTGCTCGGCGGCGACGATGAGGTCCAGGTGGACGTACTCGTGGCGGGTGTGGGCCAGGTTGGGGTCGCCGGGGCCGAAGTTCAGCGCCGGGATCCCGAGCTCGCTGAACCGCGCGACGTCGGTCCAGCCCAGCTTCGCCGACGGGACGCCCCCCACGGCAGCGGAGAATGCCATCGCCGCGGCCGAGTCCAGGCCCGGGCGCGCGGCCGGGGAGCTGTCGGTGATCTCGATGTCGAAGCCGGCGAACACCTCGCGGACGTGGTCGTGGGCCTGAGCCTCGCTGCGATCGGGCGCGAATCTGTAGTTGACCGTCACTTGGCACACATCGGGGACGACATTGCCGGCGACCCCGCCCTCGATCTTCACCGCGTTCAGCCCCTCGCGGTAGGTCAGTCCCTCGACCTCGACGGTGCGGGCCTCGTAGGACGCGAGCGTCGCCAGGACCGGGCCGGCGCCGTGGATGGCGTTGACCCCCAGCCAGGACCGCGCCGAGTGCGCCCGGGTGCCGGGCACCGTGACGACCGCCCGCATCGTGCCCTGGCAGCCGCCCTCGACCAGCCCGTTGGTCGGCTCGAGCAGGATCGCGAGGTCGCCCTGGAGCACGGCGGGGTTCTCGCGGGCGATGCGGCCCAGCCCGTTGCGCGTCGCCTCGATCTCCTCGCAGTCGTAGAAGACCCAGGTCACATCGCAGTTCGGGACCAGCACGCCGGTCGCGATCAGGTAGGCCGCCCGCAGCGCAACCGCGTCGCCGGACTTCATGTCGCTGGTGCCGCAGCCGTACAGCCGATCGCCGCCCGGCCCGGGCGCGATGTGCGAGGGCACGTTGTCCGCGATCGGCACGGTGTCCAGATGCCCGGCCAGCACCACCCGCGTCGGGCGCCCGAAGTCGGTCCGGGCGAGCACGACATTGCCGTCCCGCGCGACGGAGATGCGGCCATCATCGCCGGCGGCGGAGCGCAGGGCCGACTCGACGGCGTCGGTCAGCTCCACCTCGTCCCCGGAGACGGAGCGCACATCGACGAGTGCGGCGGTCAGCGCCCGCACGTCCTGGGACAGATCAAGGGTGATCGGCACGCGGGCACCTTATCGCCCGTCAACAGCCCAGCCCTCTACTCTTGATCGTCATGAGCACCGATGCGCGCAGCGCCTGGGGATACGGCCTCGCGACCGTCACCGCCGATGACCGGGTGCTGGACACCTGGTACCCCGACCCGCAGCTGGGCGACGCCCCCAAGGACCTCACGGCGCCCCATGCGCTCAAGGAGCTGACCGGCGACGACGAGGCGCGGGGCGTGACGCTGCGGATCGTGCGCACCCAGATCGATATCGACGCCCCGCCCGCCGACGCGTCGGATGCGTACCTGCGCCTGCACCTGCTGTCGCACCGCCTCGTGCGCCCGCGCGAGATCAACCTGGAGGGCATCTTCGGGGTGCTCAGCAACGTCGTCTGGACATCGGCCGGGCCGTGCGCCGTCGAGGGCTTCGAGGCCACCCGCCTGCGGCTGCGCGCCCGCGGCCCGGTCCAGGTCTTCAGCATCGACAAGATGCCCCGCATGACCGACTACGTCGTCCCCACTGGCGTGCGGATCGCCGACGCCGACCGCGTGCGCCTCGGCGCGTACCTCTCCCCTGGCACGACCGTCATGCACGAGGGCTTCGTCAACTTCAACGCCGGGACGCTGGGCAACTCGATGGTCGAGGGGCGGATCTCCCAAGGCGTGCTGGTGGGCGACAACTCCGATGTGGGCGGCGGCGCCTCGATCATGGGGACGCTGTCCGGCGGCGGCAAGCTGGTCAACTCCGTCGGCGAGCGCGCCCTGGTCGGCGCGAACGCCGGCATCGGGATCTCCCTCGGCGACGACAGCATCGTCGAGGCCGGCCTGTACGTGACCGCCGGGACGCTCGTGACGCTCCCGGACGGGACCACCGTGAAGGCGGTCGAGCTGTCCGGCAGCAGCGGCATCCTGTTCCGCCGCAACAGCCGCACCGGAACGGTCGAGGTCGTGCCGCGGACCGGGAAGGCCGTCGAGCTGAACGCCGCACTCCACGCTAACTGAGTAAACTATGTACTACACGACGGCGCGGCGCGATCGGGGCTCCCGGTGAGGCGCCTCGTCGGGGCGCTCATCGTCATCGCCCTCGCTGTGACCGGCCTGTACATCGGCGGGCGGGCGCTGCTCGGGGACTCGAAGCCGGGGCACGTGCCGGCGCGGTGCAGCTTCGGCACGTACTCGACGGACACCGGCCAGGCGTCCGTCGCCGCAACGATGGTCGGGGTCGTTCTTCAGCGCGGGCTGCCCCCGCGCGCGGCCGTACTGGTCATCACCGCGGCCTGGCAGGAGAGCAAGCTGCGCAATGTCGCTGCCGGGTCAGGCGATCGCGACTCGGTGGGCGTCCTGCAGCAGCGGCCTTCGCAGGGGTGGGGCACGGAGCAGGAATTGGCCGATGTCGCCATCGCCACCGAGCGTTTTCTGGACGCACTCGTCAAGGTCAGCGGCTGGGAGTCCGAGCCCGCGGACGAGGTCATCCAGGCGGTGCAGTTCTCGGCCGATGGCAATCTCTACGCCCAGCACGAGGCGAAGTCGACGGCGATGGCGAATGCGCTGACCGGGGCGTCGCCGGCGGGTGTGTCGTGCCGCTTCGATGCCCCCGAGCAGGTCGCGACGCCGACGACGGTGGCCGATCTGCTCGCGCGCGAACTGCCGGTGGCCGCACCTGCGGTTGCCGCCTCGTCGGTGTCGGTTCCGGGCGCGACCTGGGCGACGGCGGCCTGGTTCGTCGCCAACGCCGACCGACTGGGGATCGAGTCTGTCGCCTATTCGGCTCGGACGTGGACCCGCTCGGACGGCTGGGCCGATTCCCACGCCGCGACTACATCTGTAGTAGCGACGATGGCGGGCTAGTTAGTGGTCGGCGTTCTGCGGCGGCAGTGCCGCGATGAACGCCGCATCCTTGTTGACCTTGCCGACCTTGGACGCGCCGCCGGGCGATCCCAGGTCGTCGAAGAAGTCGACGTTGGCCTGCGTGTAGTCGGCCCACTTCGACGGCAGGTCGTCCTCGTAGAAGATGGCCTCGACCGGGCAGACCGGTTCGCAGGCGCCGCAGTCCACGCACTCATCCGGGTGGATGTACAGCATGCGGTCGCCTTCGTAAATGCAATCGACGGGACATTCCTCGATGCATGCCTTGTCGAGGATGTCGACGCAGGGCTCGGCGATCACGTATGTCACGCCCGCGACTTTACCCGTAGCTCCGGAAGCATGACGGCCACCGGCCCGAGCACGGCCCCGCCCAGCAGCACCACGTAGGAAATCGTGGAGAGGCCGCCGCCGGCCGGCAGCAGTCGATCGCCCTCGCTCGACCCCGCACCCAGCAGGTACGTGGTGGCCAGCCAGGCCACCCAAGGCAAGAACCGCGCCACATACGGGATGCCGCCGAGCTCGAGCACCTTGGGCGCGAACCAGACGGCGCCCAATGCGATCGGGATGGCGATCGGGATCAGGACCGTGCCGGCCCGCAGCGGCACCAGCAGCGCGGCGAAGAACGCGAGCATGACCGCGCACCCGACAACCACGACGACCAGCGCGACGGCTGCGGCGCGATCGAGGCGGCTGGGCGTCGTGGCGCTGTCCCTTGAGCGAGTGCTAGTCGGGCGACTGCTGGTCGGGCCGCTGCTGGTCCGGCCGCTGGAGGTCGGGCCGCTGGAGGTCGGGCGGCTGCTGGTCGGGCGGCTCATGCCAGTTCCGGCGCGTCGGCGAACAGTCCGTGCTCGAGCCCGTCGGCGCCCAGGGGGCCGGCGGCGTCGCCGCGGACCCGCCGGAAGTACTCGCGGCCGCTGACGTGCCGGGCGATCCGGTCGTAGAGGGCGTAGCAGCCGCCGTGGACGCTCACCTGGGTGGCGTGGGCGGCCAGTGCGGCCAGGACGGCGTCGATGTGCGCGGCGCCGTCGACGACCGTCGTGGCCGCCTCGTCGGGCATCGAGGGCAGGTCATCCACCGCCACCCGGCGCAGATCGGCGGGGGCAAGCTCGGCGGCGCGCGCCAGTTCGGCCGCAAGCGCCGAACGGGGCGCGGTGATCCAGTAGACCCGCTCGACCGACCAACCGCCCGGGGACCCGGCCGCCCGGTCGACCGCGGCCATCGCCACTCGGTGGGCCATGATGTGATCCGGGTGGCCGTACCCGCCGTTCTCGTCGTAGGTCACCAGCACCTGGGGCCGCAGCTCCCGAATGACGGCGACGAGCCGCGCCACCGCGTCATCGAAGATGGCCGGGGTCGAGGCGGCCTGCCAGAACGCGCGCGGCCGCTCGTTGGCCGGCCAGCCAATCATCCCGCTGTCGCGGAACCGACCCGGCCCGCCGAGGAAGCGCTGATCGGTCACGCCGAGCGCCCGCATGGCCGCGGCCATCTCGTGCATCCGATGGCCACCGAGCTGATCGCCGTTCGGGCTGGCCAGCTGGTCGAGCTCCGGCACGAGAATCTCGCCCTCCTCGCCCAGCGTGCAGGTGATCACGGTGACAGCCGCGCCGGAGGCGATGTGGGCGGCGATGGTGGCGCCGGTGGTGATGGTCTCGTCGTCCGGGTGGGCGTGCACCAGCAGCAGGCGCCGCGCTTGGCTCATGGCCTAGAGGCTAGTGAGCCAGCGCCGGACTCCCGGCACGAGGACCACGTCGGCGGGGACCCACTCGATGCGGTCCAGCTGGGCGGCGTCGACCCACCGCAAGCCTTGATGCTCATGCGCGACCGGGGCGGGCCCCACCGCCAGGCAGGCGTACAGACGGAGCGCGCGGCCGCCCGCGAGCGGAACCTCCGGCTGCAGGCGGGCCACCGGCATGACGGCCAGGCCCAGCTCCTCGCGGCACTCGCGCACCAGGGCCTGCTCGGGAGCCTCGCCCGACTCGACCGATCCGCCGGGGAACTCCCAGCGGCCGGCCAGCTCGGGCGGGTGGCTGCGCGCGGCGATGAGCACGGCATCGCCGCGACGGACGGCCGCGGCAACCACCAGCCGCCCGGTCGCCAGTCCCGGGGTCAGGGCGCGTCCGGCTATCATAGTGCACTAAGCATCGTCGCCGAGCCGCCGTTGCCGCCGACGACCCGGAAGCCATGGCGCACGTAGAGGGCCATGGCGTAGTTGTCCGGGTCCACGCTCAGGCTCACGGCCGAGATGCCCGCGTCGCGTGCCGCAGCCAGCAGCGCGTCGATCAGCCGCCCGCCGATGCCCCGCCCGCGACAGCCGGGGGCCACGCCGATCGTCAGCTCGGGCGTCGCCTCGTCCACGTAGCCATAGCCGGCGTCGGCGCCGCCGAGGAAGCGCAGCCACGCGGCCCCGACCGGCTCCCCCGAGCCGTCGTCGACCTCGACCACGCCGAGGTCCCCCCTAGTGGGCCAGCCGGATATGTAGTGCGCGAACTCTGGACGGCGCATGACCTCATCGACCGAGCCGGCCGGGCCATCGTCGCGCCAGAATGCGGCGGCCACGAGCATCTGGGCCAGGAACCCGGCGTCATCCGGCCCGGCGCGGCGGATCGTCACAAGCGGCTCAGCGGCGGTCGGCGAGGAACGGGTACTTGGCCCGCACATTGATGACCCGCTCAGGGTCGATGTCGCCGAATAGCACGCCCTCGCCCTCGAGCGGCTCGGTGCATTCCAGCCCGAATGGATCAATAAGCACGCTATCCCCGACGTAGCTCAATCGCCCGACCGTCCCGACGCGATTGACTGCGGCAACGTAGGCCTGGTTCTCGATCGCCCGGGCCCGCAGGAGCACATTCCAGTGGTTACGCCGGTTCTCGGGCCAGTTCGCGACCACGACGTAGCAGTCCGTCCGGTCGGCCAGCGCCCAGAACTCGTCGGCGAAGCGCAGGTCGTAGCAGACGAAGATCGACAGCCGGACGCCTTCGATCTCGACTGTCAGGAATTCGGTGCCGCCGGCGTAGTGCTTGTCCTCGCCGCTGTAGCTGAACGGATGGATCTTGGCGTAGCGGTGCACGGACCCGTCCGGCCCGGCCAGCACCGCGACATTCTGGGCCCGGCTCCCGGGCACGGCATCGGCCGGGCGCTGGGCGATCGACCCGACCAGCCAGCACCCCAGCGTCGCGGCCTGGTGCAGCAGGAATTGCTCAGTGGGGCCGCCTTGGGGCTCGGCCACGGTGTCGACGTCCATCGAGAAGCCCTTGGCGAACATCTCGGTCAGTGCGATCAGCCGGGCGCCGCCGGACGCGGCCTGCGCCAGCAGCGGGACCAGGCGCGCCTGCGTCGCCGCGGCGTCCTCCCACGCAATGTCGTGCTGAACCAGCGCGATCCTCATGGCCGTCATCATCCCTGCCCAGAACCCAAGAATGGCAAGTCGAGCCGGGAGGACCGGCTCAACTTGCCATTCTGGGGGGGGCCGTGCTGGTGCTAGATCAGTTCTTCTTGGAGCGCGAGCGGCCGCGCTCGCGCTCGCCCGCCCCGAGGATCACCTTGCGGATGCGCACGGTGGCCGGGGTGACCTCGATGCACTCGTCCTCCCGGCAGAACTCCAGCGCCTGCTCCAGCGAGAGCTGCTTGTGCGGGATGAGCGGCACGAGCACATCGGAGGACGACTGGCGCATGTTCGTCAGCTTCTTCTCCGTGGTCGGATTGACATCCATGTCATCCGCCCGGGAGTTCTCGCCGACGATCATGCCCTCGTACACCTCGGTGCCCGGGCCGACGAACATCGTGCCTCGCTCCTGCAGGTTCGACAGGGCGAACCCGGTGGTCGGGCCCTTGCGGTCGGCCACGAGGGAGCCGCTGGGCCGGGTGCGGATGTCGCCGACCCACGGCTCGTAGCGGTCGAAGATGTGGTGCAGCAGGCCGGTGCCGCGGGTCTCGGTCAGGAACTCGGTCCGGAAGCCGATCAGCCCGCGGGCCGGGACGACGTACTCCATGCGGATCCAGCCGGTGCCGTGGTCCACCATCTGCTCGAGGCGGCCCTTGCGCAGCGCCATGAGCTGGATCAGCACGCCCTGGTACTCGGCGGGCGCGTCAATGGTCATGCGCTCCATCGGCTCGTGCAGCTTGCCGTCGATGACCCGGGTCACGACCTGCGGCTTGCCGACGGTGAGCTCGAACTCCTCGCGGCGCATGATCTCGACCAGGATGGCCAGCTGCAGCTCGCCGCGGCCCTGGACCTCCCACGTGTCGGGGCGGTCGGTCGGCACCACGCGGATCGACACATTGCCGACCAGCTCGGCCTCCAGGCGGTTGATCACCTGGCGCGCGGTGAGCTTCTTGCCCGACTGGCCCGCCAGCGGCGAGGTGTTGATGCCGATGGTCATCGACATCGACGGCTCGTCGATAGTGATGACCGGCAGCGGACGAGGGTCGTCGGGATCAGCCAGCGTCTCGCCGATCGTGATCTCCGGGATACCGGCGATCGCGATGATGTCGCCGGGGCCGGCGCTCTCGGCCGGTACCCGGTCGAGGGCGTTGGTGAGCAGCAGCTCGGTGATCTTGACCTTCTCGACGGTGCCGTCCTGCTTGCACCACGCGACAACCTGGCCGCGCTTGATCGTGCCGTTGTGCACGCGGCACAGGGCGATGCGCCCGAGGTACGGCGACGCGTCAAGGTTCGTGACGTGGGCCTGCAGCGGGGCGCCCTCGGTGTACACCGGGGCGGGGATCGAGTTGAGGATGGCCTGGAACAGCGGCTGCAGGTCCTCTTCCTCGGGCATGCCGCCGTCCTCCGGCCGCTTCATCGACGCGCGGCCGGCCTTGGCCGAGGCATAGACGATCGGGAAGTCGATCTGCTCCTCGGTGGCGTCGAGGTCGAGGAACAGCTCGTAGGTCTCGTCGACGACCTCGGCGATGCGGGAGTCCGGGCGGTCGACCTTGTTGATGACCAGGATGACCGGCAGGTGCAGCGCGAGCGCCTTGCGCAGCACGAAGCGCGTCTGCGGCAGCGGGCCCTCGGAGGCATCGACCAGCAGAACGACGCCGTCGACCATGGACAGGCCGCGCTCGACCTCGCCGCCGAAGTCGGCGTGACCAGGGGTGTCGATGATGTTGATCGTCGTGGTCTCGGTGGAGTTCTGGTGGTGATAAAGGACCGCGGTGTTCTTCGCGAGAATCGAGATCCCCTTCTCGCGCTCCAGGTCCATCGAGTCCATCACTCGGTCGTTGACGTCCTGGTTGGCCCGGAACGCACCGGACTGCCAGAGCATCGCGTCGACCAGCGTGGTCTTGCCGTGGTCGACGTGGGCAACGATCGCGACGTTGCGCAGTTCGTTACGCGTGGGCATGAGGAGCCTTTCCAGACGGGCTGGCGCTTGCGCGACGGGGACGGTTCGCGCTGGTGGCAGCAGAAGCGGCCGCGGAGGGCGACGACGGGCGCCCGCCCTCGCGGTGCGGGGCGCGCGTGCGGGAGCGGTCGCCGAACTCGGGGCGGCCGGTGCGCGGTGCGCGGTTCGGGCGGGCCGGGGCCTGCTTGGGCTCGATGATCGGGACGCCGCTGGGCTCGCGGGCGCCGGTGATGCGAGCGACGGCATCGCTGCCGGGCCGGACATCGGTGAACGTCGCGGGGACCGAGGAGTCGCGCAGCATGCGCTCGTACGTGCGGACCTCGTCCGGGAGGATCAGGCTGACGACGATGCCGCTGGCCCCGGCGCGCGCAGTGCGGCCCGAGCGGTGCAGGTAGTCCTTGCCGTCGGCCGGCGGGTCGACGTGGACAACCAG
>JAOPVO010000318.1 GCA_025966155.1 Pseudonocardiales bacterium | reverse complement strand
TGGCCATCGCCGTCGCCGCCCCGGCCCAGACGCCGCTGGAGGCCGCCGCCCGGCAGACCCGGTCGGCGCTGGCCATCGTGGCGGCCCAGCGCTCGGCCCGCGCCACGGGGTGGACGCTGCTGACCCCGCTGCTTCAGGCCCTCGATGCCCTCGGCGCGGCCGCGGTGCCCCCCGCCCTGCTGCTGGAGGTGGCCGATGCCCTGGACGACATCGCCGCGGCGTGCTCGCCGACCGCCGACCCGATCGTCAATCCGGCCAAGCTGCTGGCCCTTGAGCTGGGCGAGGCCCGCATCGTGCTGGCGGGCTCCGGCCTCTTGGGCGCCGCCGCCGCGCGGCGGCTGGCCGGATCGCTGGCGCTGATGGCCGGGGAGCCCGCTGTCGTCGCGGTGCTGCCGGGCGATTCCGGCGCCGTCACCAGCGTGCTCGGGCGCACCGACGCCGCCGACGACGGGGACGACCAGCTCGACGACCTGTTCCGCGACCGCGTGGAGGACCCGCACGTCCCGCAGCGGCTGCTCATCTTCGAGGACGTCGCGCGGCCCGACGGCGACCGCGCGGCGGCCACGCTCGAGGGCATCGCCCGAACGTTCTCGGTCCGGTCCTCGGTGATGCCCGCTCCCGGCGCCGCGCCGCTGACCCGGTTCGCCGCGGCCAGCGCGCTGGGCGACTTCGCAGCCGCGTACCTCGCTCTTGTCCGCTCCGTGGACCCCGGGGCGCTGCGCGCGGGCGAGGCGCCCGACCTGTACCGGGCGGGCACATGACCATCGGAAGCAAGGAGAGAACTCCATGAGCGCGTCCGGCGGATCGAAGGCAGTGGTCGCGGCGCTGCTGGCCAACCTCTCCATCGCGGTGATGAAGTTCATCGCCTTCGGGATCACCCGCTCGTCGTCCATGCTCGCCGAGGGAGTGCACTCCCTGGCCGACTCGGGCAATCAGGTGCTCCTGCTGATCGGCGGCAAGCGCGCGACCCGCGCGGCCAGCGCCGAGCACCCGTTCGGCTATGGCCGGGACCGATACTTCTACGGGTTCCTGGTCGCCTTGGTGCTGTTCGCCGTCGGCGGCGTGTTCGCCGTCTACGAGGGCGTGGAGAAGATCCGCCACCCGCACGAGCTGGACAAGGCGTGGGTGGCCATCGTCGTGCTGCTCGGGGCGATCGTCGCCGAGGGCTTCTCGCTGCGCACAGCGGTCGGCGAGGCCAACCACGTGCGCCACGGCGAGTCCTGGTTCGAGTTCATCCGGCGGGCCAAGAGCCCGGAGCTGCCGGTGGTGCTGCTGGAGGATGTCGCCGCGCTGACCGGCCTGGTGCTCGCCCTGTTCGGCGTCTCGCTGGCGCTGGTCACCGGCGACCCGGTCTGGGACGGCATCGGCACCTTGGCGATCGGCGTGCTCCTCCTGATCGTCGCGGTCATCCTGATCATCGAGACCAAGAGCCTGCTGCTGGGCGAGGGCGCGTCGGCGTCGGTGCTGGACGCCGTGACCGCCGCGATCGTCGGGCCCGGCGTCGAGCGGGTCATCCACCTGCGCACCCTGCACCTCGGCCCGGACGAGCTGCTGGTCGCGGCGAAGGTCGCGATGCCGGCCGGGGCCACCCTGGCGGAGGTCGCCGCGGCGATCGACGCAGCCGAGGCCCGCATCCGCGCCGCCGCCCCCGTGGCCCGGGTGATCTACCTGGAGCCGGATCTGGACCGGACGAAGGCCGCGGCATGAGCGGCGCTATCGGCCCAGCCGGCGGTCCGGCGCCGATCGCGGGCCGTCGCCTCCTAGGCCTGGAGAATGTCGTGCGGCCCTACGCCTGGGGCTCCCCGACCGCGATCCCGGCGCTGCTGGGCCTCGAGCCGACCGGCGAGCCCGTGGCCGAGATGTGGATCGGGGCCCACCCCGGCGCGCCCTCGCGGATCTTCGCCGAGGGCACGACGCTGCTGTCCGCGGTCGCCGCCGACCCCGAGGCGCTGCTGGGCGCCGACGTGGCCGAGCGGTTCGGCGGGCAGCTGCCGTTCCTGCTCAAGCTGCTGGCCGCGGAGAAGACGCTGTCGCTGCAGACGCACCCGACCGTCGATCAGGCCCGCGCGGGCCACAGCGCCGAGGACGCCGAGGGCATCCCGCCCGACGCGCCGCATCGCAGCTACCAGGACCGCAACCACAAGCCCGAGCTGCTCGTCGCGCTGACCGAGTTCGACGCGCTCTGCGGGTTCCGCCCGCTGGCCGATTCGGCCCGCTTCCTGGATCGTCTGGCCGCCGCCGGCGCCTACGAGCTCGCCCCGGTCCGGGAGCGGCTGATCGCCAACGGCGGGCTGCGCGATGTCGTGACCTGGCTGCTGACGCTGCTTCCAGCCGACCAGGCCGCGCTCGTCGCCCACACCGTCCCGGCGATCCGCAAGCTGGCCAATGGCGCCGGGGAGTGGCAGGTCGAGGCGGCCTGCATCGCCGACCTCGCCGAGGGCTACCCCCTCGATGTCGGGGTGGTCCTGGCCGTCCTGCTCAACCACGTCCGCCTCCAGCCCGGCCAGGCGATCTTCCTGTCCGCGGGCCAGATCCACGCCTACACAAAGGGCTTCGGCGTCGAGCTGATGGCCAACAGCGACAACGTCCTCAGAGCCGGCCTCACCCCCAAGCACATCAACGTCCCGGAGCTGCTGCGCACGGTCGATTTCGAACCCGCCGCGATGACGCCATTGACGTCGGCGGCGATCCGCGCCGGCGAGGAGGCCTACCCGGTTCCCGTCGAGGACTTCGCGCTGTCGCGGGTCGACCTGCCCGAGCATGGCGAGCTCGAGATGGAGTGCGCCGGGCCATCGCTGGTCCTCTGCGTCGCCGGGCGGCTCACCGTCGTCGCCGGCGGAGAGAGCATCGCGCTGACCCCGGGCGGCTCGCTGTTCGCCAGCGCCGGGGACCCCATCACCGTCCACGGACCCGGCACCGGCTTCCGGGCCACTACAGGAAGCTAGGCCCAGCGATGCCCACGTTCGGATACACCCTGATGTGCGAGCAATCCGGGCCGCGCGAGCTCGTCGCGGACGCCGTGCAGGCCGAGGCCGCGGGCTTCGACTTCGAGATCATCAGCGACCACTACTCGCCGTGGCTGGAGGCCCAGGGCCATTCGCCCAACGCCTGGGCCGTCCTCGGCGCCGTCGCCCAGGCCACCTCGACGGTCGAGCTGATGACATTCGTGACCTGCCCGACGATGCGCTACCACCCGGCGATCGTGGCCCAGCAGGCCGCGACGATCGGGCTGCTGTCGGGCGACCGGTTCACCCTGGGCCTCGGCGCGGGGGAGAACCTCAACGAGCACGTGATCGGCGCGGGCTGGCCCCCGGCGCACATCCGCCACGAGATGCTGATCGAGGCCCTGCACATCATCGGCCAGCTCTTCCGCGGCAACTATGTGACCTTCGGCGGCAAGCACTTCCAGGTCGATTCGGCCAAGCTCTGGGATGTGTCCAGGCGCTACCCGGCCATCGCGATCGCCGTGTCCGGCGAGCAGTCCTGCGACCTGGCCGGCCGGTTCGCCGATGCGATGATCGCGGTGGACCCCGACCCCGCGCTGGGGGAGATGTTCGACGCCGCCGGCGGCATCGGCGCCCGCCGGATCGGACAGGTGCCGATCTGCTGGGACCCCGATCGCGACGCCGCCGTTGCCCGCGCGCACGAGCAGTTCCGCTGGTTCGGCGGCGGCTGGGGCGTCAACGCCGAGCTGCCCGGCCCGTCCGCGTTCGCCGGGGCAACCCGATTCGTCCGTCCGGAGGACGTCGCCGGAGGCATCCCTTGCGGGCCGGACCTGAGCGCGGTCGTCGCCGCGGTCAAGCCCTTCGTCGACGCCGGTTTCACCGATATCGCGCTGGCGCAGATCGGCGGCGAGCATCAGGCGGCGTTCCTCGACTTTGCCCAGGCGCAGCTGCTCCCGGCGTTGCGAGCCGAATTCCGGTAAACCTCACACGAGCGTGTTAAGGTTGCTCGCGACATGACCGACAACCAGTACGTCAGCATCCAGCAGGCGGCCGACGCCACTGGCTGGTCCCAGCGGATGCTGCGGTACCTGGAGACCGCCGGGCTTGTCACCGCGGTCCGCACCGCTGGCGGCCATCGCCAGTACGGCCCGCGCCAGCTCGATCGGCTGCGGAGCCTGCGGTCGATGGTCGATGACCACGGCATCGGCATCACCGACGTCGTGTTCGAGCTGCGCATGCGCACCGACCCGGCGCTGGCCCACTCGATCGACGAGTGGTTCGGCGCGATGCACCGCCTGGCCGCGCCCCCGCGCGCCAGCCTCTTCCGCCGCCTCGCCGATCCCAGCCCGACGTACCGCACCGACTCGAATCGCACCGACTCGACTCGCATCGCCTCGAACCGCACGCCCTCGAACCGCACCGACACAGGAGCCCAGATGAGCCTCAGCCTCGTATCCGACAGCGCCGGATCCGTCCCCGACTTCAAAGTCGCCGACCTCAGCCTCGCCGAGTTCGGCCGCAAGGAGATCAGCCTCGCCGAGCACGAGATGCCCGGGCTGATGTCGCTTCGCCGGGAGTTCGGCCCGTCGCAGCCGCTCAAGGGCAAGAAGGTCGCAGGCTCGCTGCACATGACCGTCCAGACCGCCGTGCTGATCGAGACCCTCGCGGCTCTCGGCGCGGACGTGCGCTGGGTCAGCTGCAACATCTTCTCCACCCAGGACCATGCGGCCGCGGCCATCGTCGTCGGCCCGAACGGCACCCCCGAGAACCCGTCCGGCGTGCCGGTCTTCGCCTGGAAGGGCGAGACGCTGGAGGAGTACTGGTGGTGCACCGAGCAGCTGCTGACCTGGCCCGACGGCTCCGGCCCGGACTCGATCGTCGATGACGGCGGCGACGCCACCCTGCTGATCCACATGGGCGTCGAGTACGAGGCCGCCGGCGCCGTGCCGCTGACCGACGACAGCGACTCCGAGGAGTACGCCGTCATCCTCGACGTCCTGCGCAGCTCGCTTGCCGCCGACCCGACCAAGTACACCCGGATGGCCGCCCCGATCATCGGCGTCACCGAGGAGACCACCACCGGCGTCCTGCGCCTCTACGAGTTCCAGCGCGCCGGCACCCTGCTGTTCCCGGCGATCAACGTCAACGACTCGGGCACCAAGAGCAAGTTCGACAACAAGTACGGCATCCGCCACTCCCTGATCGACGGCCTCAACCGCGGCACCGACGTCATGATCGGCGGCAAGGTCGCCGTCGTCCTGGGCTACGGCGATGTCGGCAAGGGCGCGGCGGAGTCGCTGCGCGGCCAGGGCGCCCGCGTCATCGTCACCGAGATCGACCCCATCTGCGCGCTCCAGGCGGCCATGGACGGCCTCCAGGTCGCCACGATGGAGGACGTCGTCGAGACCGCCGACATCTTCATCACCACCACCGGCAACAAGGACATCATCACCGCCGACCACATGTCGCGCATGAAGCACCAGGCGATCGTCGGCAACATCGGCCACTTCGACAACGAGATCGACATGGCCGGCCTCGCCGCGTACCCGGGCGTCCAGAAGATCGAGGTCAAGCCCCAGGTGCACGAGTGGGTCTTCCCCGACGGCCACAAGCTGATCGTGCTGTCCGAGGGCCGTCTGCTGAACCTCGGCAACGCGACCGGCCACCCGAGCTTCGTGATGTCGACGTCGTTCTCGAACCAGACGATCGCGCAGATCGAGCTGTACACCCGCAAGGACGTCTACCAGGCGGGCGAGGGCGAGACCAACCGCGTCCACATCCTGCCCAAGCACCTGGACGAGAAGGTCGCGCGCCTGCACCTCGACGCGCTCGGCGCGAAGCTCACCGTGCTGACCAAGCAGCAGGCGGAGTACCTCGGCGTCGATGTGGCCGGGCCGTACAAGTCCGACCACTACCGCTACTAAGCCACCTCGTAGGGCCCCAAGAACGGCAAGTTGAGCCGCCACTGGCGGCTCAACTTGCCATTCTTGGGTTGGAGGACGGGCCTAGCGGCGGGCGGCGCGGACGGTGCGGAGCACGTACGGCATCGGGATCAGCCCGGCCGCGTCCTGGATCTCGTCGGCCAAGACGCTCGCCGCCTCGGCGATCCGCGCCTGCTGATCGGCATCGGATGCGGCCACCCAGCCCCACGTCGATGCCAGCGTCAGGAACTCGGGGCGGCTCAGGCGCTGCGGGTTGTCCAGGAAGTGGACGGTCTCGTCGCGGAACAGCTCCTCGATCAGCGGTGCGGGGGCCGCGGCCAGCGAGGGCTGCGGGGCGCCCAGCACCCGCTCGTAGAGCACGCCCTCCCAGTTCGCGTCGGGGGAATTGGTGTTTGTCAGGATCGCCAGTGCCCCGCCCGAGCGCAGCACCCGGCCTATCTCCTGCTCGGCCTGCGGGCGGCGGAACCAGTGGAACGCCTGCCCGACGAACACGGCGTCGAAGCTCTGATCCTGGAACGGCAGGTCCTCGGCGGTGCCATCCAGCGCCTCGACGATCGGCATCGCGGCCGTGAGCACCGCGCGCATCCCCGCATCGGGCTCGACGGCCACGACCTCCGCGCCGCGGCCCAGCAGCTCGCGGGTCAGCAGGCCCGTCCCGGCTCCCAGATCCATGATCCGGTGCGCATCGACGTCATTGAGCGCGAACTCGATCGCCGCGCCGGGGTAGCCCGGTCGGATCCGGTCGTACACCTGGGCCACCGACCCGAAGGCCAGCGCCTGCTCGCTGCGCTCGGGCTGCACCATGTCCCGACCCTATCGACGCCGCGCGGCCGGGCCGGCGGCGGCTGACGTGCCCCGGGTCGCCGCGGATGACACGATGGTGGGCATGAGCGCACGCGTCCTGGTGGTCGATGACGATCCCGCACTGGCCGAGATGCTGGGCATCGTCCTGCGCGGCGACGGCTTCGAGCCGGCCTTCGTGTCCGACGGATCGCGGGCGCTGGCCGCATTGCGCGAATTCCGCCCCGACATCGTCCTGCTCGACGTGATGCTGCCGGGCCTCGGCGGCATCGAGGTCTGCCAGGCTATCCGGGCCGAGAGCGGAACCCCGATCATCATGCTGACGGCCAAGACCGACACCGTCGATGTCGTGCGCGGGCTCGAGGCCGGCGCCGACGACTACGTCGTGAAGCCGTTCAAGCCCAAGGAGCTCATCGCCCGGGTCCGGGCGCGGCTGCGCAACAACGAGGACGTCGAGGTCGAGGCGCTGACGATCGGACCGGCCGAGTCGCTCGTGCGCATCGACGTGGCAGCGCACCAGGTCTCCCGCGACGGCGCGGCGATCGCCCTGACGCCGCTGGAGTTCGACCTGCTCGTGGCCCTGGCCCGCAAGCCGCGGCAGGTGTTCACCCGCGAGGTGCTCCTGGAGAAGGTCTGGGGCTATCGCCACGCGGCGGACACCCGGCTGGTGAATGTGCACGTCCAGCGGCTGCGGTCGAAGATCGAGCGCGATCCGGAGAAGCCCGAGGTTGTCCTCACGGTGCGGGGCGTGGGGTACAAAGCCGGCCCGCCATGAGCGTGAGCTCTGCCGAGGCCGAGCCGGTTGAGGAATCGCCGTGGCGGGAGCTGTGGGCCTCGATCGTCGAGGGCGCGCTGCGGACCCGCGCCCGCTGGCGTCGATCCGTCCAGCTGCGCGTCACGGCGGCGACGGTGCTGATCACCGGGGTGGTGCTGCTCATCATCGGGCTGCTGCTGGTCGATCAGATCGCCTCGGGCATCCTGGACGCCAAGCGCCGCGCCGCAGTCGCCCAGGCCTCGGTGGGGCTGGAGACCGCGCGTCAGCAGCTGACCGATGTGACGCCGGGGGAGATCTCCCTGGTCGTTCAGGCCGTCGATAACACCTCCAGCGCGCTGAGTGCCACCGGAACCAACGCGGGGCTCTTCCGCATCGCGCTGCTGTCCTCGGACCCGGCGACGTCGGCCGTGCTGCCCGACGCCGTGCCCATCCCGGCCGCGCTGCGCAAGACCGTGAGCGCCGGCAATCTGGCAGTGCAGTACGCGCCGGTCCCGGTCGATTCCACGATGGAGAAGGGCCTCATCGTCGGCGCGCCCATCGTCACCCGAGCCGGGGTCTTCGAGCTGTACTACCTCTTCCCGCTGACGGCGGAGGCGCAGACGATCGCGCTGGTGCAGCGCACGGTGCTGATCGCGGCGCTGCTGCTGGTGTTCCTCGTCGTCGCGATCGTCGTGCTCGTCACCCGGCTGGTCGTCAATCCGGTGCGCGACGTCGCGCAGACCGCGGTCCGCCTCTCCGGCGGCGACCTGTCACAGCGGGTGCGGGTGCGCGGCGAGGACGACCTGGCGGTGCTCGGGAGATCCTTCAACGACATGGCCACCAGCCTGCAGGGGCAGATCCGCCGGCTCGAGGAGCTGTCGCGGCTGCAGCGCCAATTCACCAGCGATGTGTCGCACGAGCTGCGCACGCCGCTCACCACCGTCCGGATGGCGACGGAGCTGCTGTACGCCGACCGCGATCAGTTCTCCCCGGCGCTGAGCCGCTCGGCCGAGCTGCTGTACGAGGAGCTCGACCGGTTCGAGAACCTGCTCAGCGAGCTGCTGGAGATCAACCGCTACGACGCCGGCGTCGCCCGGCTCGATATCGAGAACCTCGATGCCCGCGCCGTCGTCGCCCGCGCCATCGACGCCAACCGGGTGCTCGCCGCCCGCCACGGCAGCACCCTGTCCTTCGACGCCCCGGACGCCCCGGTGCTGGCCGAGATGGACTCCGGGCGCGTCGAGCGGATCCTGCGCAACCTGCTGGGCAATGCGCTGGACCACGGCGAGGGCCGCCCGGTCGAGATCGCCCTGGCCGCCGATGAGGACGCCCTGGCCATCACCGTCCGCGACTTCGGGATCGGCCTGCGCCCCGGCGAGGCCAGCCTGGTGTTCAACCGGTTCTGGCGTGCGGACAAGTCCCGCAGCCGCCTGACCGGCGGCACCGGGCTCGGGCTCGCGATCAGCCTCGAGGACGCCCGCCTGCACGGCGGGTGGCTGCAGGCGTGGGGCCAGCGGGGCGAGGGCGCGCAGTTCCGGCTGACGCTGCCTCGGCGCCACGGCGAGGACCTCGCGACGTCGCCGCTGCCGCTGGAGCCGATCCACGATCAGGTCGAGCAACCCGGCACTCAGATCGAGCAACCCAGCACTCAGATGAAGCCGCCCGGGAGTCAGGCCGAGCCGCCCGGCAACCAGATCAAGCCGTCCGGCAACCAGATCGAGCCGTCCGGCGTTCAGGTCCAGGCTCCGGCATGAGGCGGTCCATGCGGTTGCGTGCGCGGTCCGTCGCCGCGGTGATCGCGGCTGCGGCCATGCTCATCGCCGGCTGCTCGGGTGTGCCCGGGTCCTCGGCCCCAGCCGTCATCCGCACGATCGACGACGGCGATGTCGCCAGTGTCCCGCCGGCGCGCGGCCCCTTGCCCGGCGATGACGAGGGCGGGATCGTCGCGGGGTTCCTGCGCGCCAACATATCGGCCGATCTGCGCCATACCAGCGCCCGGCAGTACCTGACCGCGGCGGCCCAGAGCACGTGGCAGGACTCGCCGGTGACCATCGTCGATGCGCTGCCGCGGGCGTCCATCGATCTCGAGACCGAGACCGCGTCCCTGCCGATCCGCCGGATCGGGCGGGTCGATGCCGACGGCACCTACACCCCGGCGCTCACCGACCCCTCGACGCCGGCGGAGACGCTGTCGTTCTCGCTGGTTCGCGTCGAGGGCCAGTGGCGCATCGACAGGCCGCCGAACGGGCTATACGTGACGTCCGATGATTTCCGGCTCTCCTACGCGCAATTCGCCCTCTACTTCTGGGACTCGGCGGAGACGACGCTGGTGCCCGACCTGCGTTACTCCGCGACCCGCGGTCAGTCGCTGGCCAGCTTCCTGCTCGAGCAGTTGCTGGATCCGAGGCGCCGCACGGAGTCCCAGTCGCTGATCAGCCGGATCCCGCCCCAGCCGTCGACGAGCAAGCCCGCCATTGTGGTGACCTCCGGCGCGCCGACCGACGTCCAGCTGGTGGGCATCCGCCAACTGCCGCCCGACGCCGTGCCCAAGGTCGCGGCGCAGCTCGCCTATACCTTCGGGCCCATCTCCAACGCCGCGATCCGAATCGTCGAGAACGGCTCCCCGATTCAGATCCTCGGCAAGAACGGCACCTTCCGACGGGCCGATTTCGCGTCGTACAGCCCGGATCCAACGGCGTCGTCGCAGGTGCTGTATATCCGCGACGGCGCGGTGGTGCATGCGCCGGGCAGCGACCCAGTGACCGGCAGCGCCGGCACCGGCACGCTCGGGCTGGTGTCGGTGGCATCCAGCGGCGATGAGACGCTCCAGCTCGCCGCGGTGGGCGGACCCGGCGGCCAGTCGCTGTGGATCGGCGCCGGGGACGCGCTGCTGCAGCCGGTCGCGCTGCCCGAGGGCACAGCCCCGGGGCCGCTGAGCCGGCCCAGCTGGGCCAGCCGCGCGGGGGAGGTGTGGGTCAGCGACGGCGAGCATCTCATCCGGGCGCCCCGCACCGGCCCTGCGACCATCGTGCCGATCCTGCTCCGGGCCGGCGGCAACGCCGACGGCACGATCAGCGCCGTGCGGATGTCCCGCGACGGCGCGCGGGTGGCGATGATCTATGGATCCGGCGACGAGCGCAGCCTCTGGATCGGCTCGGTCGTGCGCACTGGGTCGGAGGTGCGCATCGAGCCCTTGACCAAGATCACCGCGAGCAATTACGTGCTGAGCGATGTCGCGTGGAGCGACTCCACCCGGCTGCTCATCACCGGGTCGCTCGACGGGGAATTCGGCATCTGGGCCGTTCAAGCTGACGGATCGCAGCTGAGCGAGCGCAGCACTGTCGGGCTGCCGGTGGCGCCGATCGTCAGCGTGACGGCCGCGCCGGCGCAGTTCCCCTGGGTCGCCGTCAATAACGCCGTGTGGGAGCAGCGCGGTGAACAGTGGTCGAGGGCGACGACCGACGGGCGCGGGAGCGCCCCGGTGTACACGGAGTAGTCCACGGAGCCTGAGCGCCCGAGCTGGGCTGTCCACAGGGCGAGCGCCATCCACAGGCACAGGCCTCGGCCCGCAGCACCGGAGGACCGGCGGGCACGCTGAGGCGATGGGCGCATCGGGGCTGGCGACGGGCTGGTGGGCGGAGCTCGCCGACCTGGTCCTGCCGCGCGCCTGCGTGGGGTGCTCGGCGCCCCGGGAGGCGCTCTGCCCAGCCTGCGTCGAGCGAATCTGCCCCGGCGGGCTCGTGCTCGACGTCCACGCCGCTGGCGGCCCGCCCGACCTGCCGATCTGCGCGGCGGGTTGGTACGACGGGCCGCTGCGGTCGGCCGTGCTCGCCTACAAGGAGCGCGGGCGCCGTGAACTGGTCCGTGTCCTCGCTGGGCTGCTGGCCGGCGCGCTCGCCGGGGTGATCCTCCGGGCGCACGACGAGCTGATCGATGCCCCGCACGCCGCGCTGGCGCTGATCCCGGCGCCGTCGACCGCCGCGGCACGGCGGGCCCGAGGGGGCAACCACGTCACGGCGCTGGCAGCGTCGATCGGCATATCGGGCGGCTCGGTGGCGCCTGTGCTGACTCTGACCCGCGCGGTGCAGGACTCGGCCGGCCTGGGCGCCCGGGACCGGGCCCGGAACCTTGACCATGCGATGCGGGCCAGTCGGCCCCGGGCATCGGATCAGCCCTGCGTGCTGATCGACGACGTCGTGACTTCAGGCGCCACGGCGGGGGAGGCGCACCGGGCGCTGACCGCCGCGGGCTGGCACGTCGCCGGGGTTGCGGTACTGGCCGCGACCCCGCTGGGCGGACGGGCGGCGGCTATCCACTCGCAATGAGCCGACGCCGACACTTTGCCGTGTGTTGCGCAAAAGACCTGGGCAGATGATGACGACAGGGCTAGCGTTGCCCTGACCAGTTCGACCAGTGCAGACGCCGCTCAGCGGGTCAGTCCGGCCCGATGACGGCTTCGCCAGATCGTCGGGAGGTCGCATGGAAATTGTCGTCAGAGGTCGCAATGTGGTTGTACCGGACCATTTCCGTCAGCACGTGACGGATCGGCTGAGCAAGCTCGAGCGGTTCGATCAAAAAATCATCCGCCTGGATGTCGAGCTCTACCACGAGAAGAACAAGCGCCAGTCCAAGGACTGTGAGCGGGTGGAGATCACGTCCAGGACCCGGGGGCCCGTCGTGCGCGCCGAGGCGTGCGCCGACGATTTCTACAAGGCACTCGAGCAGGCGGCGATCCGCTTGGAGCGGCGCTTCCGCTCGACGGCCGACCGGCGCCGCGTCCACCACGGACGGCACACGCCGGTCTCGGTGGCGCAGGCCACTGCGGTGGGCGAATCCGATTCCAGCCCGCTGATGCAAGGCGCCGGCGTGGCGCTGGCCGAGCGGTTCGCCGCACCGATCGACCTGCAGCCCGAGGCCGTGATGGACGACCCGTCGGTATTCGACGCCCCGGCCATCACCGTGTCCTACGACGGCGATGCTGGCAGCGACGACCATGACCACCCGCTGCCGCAGCTCGAGGGCGATACCAATGTGGCCCGCATCGTGCGGGTCAAGAACCACCAGTCGGTGCCGATGGCCATCGACCAGGCCGTCTGGGAGATGGAGCTGGTCGGGCACGACTTCTTCCTGTTCCACGACAAGGAATCCGGCCTGCCCAGCGTCGTGTACCGGCGCAAGGGCTTCGATTACGGCGTCATCCGCCTCACCGACTGAGCCCCCTCTGCGGAGGCGGCGACCATGACGGCGCCGCTCGATGGTCATGGCGTTGTGTGCCCGGGGTGCGCACAGCGCCATGATCATCGCCAACTCGGTGCGCGCGGCGACCCAGGCGAGGCCAGCGCCGTACGATGGTCCGCGTGTCTGTGTTCTCGAAACTGCTGCGCGCCGGCGAAGGAAAATTGGTCCGACGCCTCGAAGGCATCGCCGACCACATCGAGTCGCTTGAGGATGACTATGTCGACCTCACCGACGCCGAGCTTCGGGCGCTGACCGATACGTTCCGCGAGCGCTTCGGCGACGGCGAGACGCTGGACCAATTGCTGCCCGAGGCGTTCGCCGCGGTGCGCGAGGCGTCCCGGCGCACGCTCGGGCAGTTCCACTACAAGGTCCAGCTGATGGGCGGGGCGGCCCTGCACCTGGGCAACGTCGCCGAGATGCGCACCGGCGAGGGCAAGACCCTCACGGCCACGCTGGCCGTGTACCTCAATGCGCTGTCGGGCGGCGGCGTGCACGTGGTGACCGTCAACGACTACCTGGCCAACCGGGACGCCAA
>JAOPVO010000116.1 GCA_025966155.1 Pseudonocardiales bacterium | reverse complement strand
CCGCCGGCCCGGCATCGTGGCGCTCGCGCGGTCGGGCGGAGCGGGTCCGGGCCGAGGGCGACACAAGCGGCGGTGGCTCGGCCCGGCGGAATGGCGGCCGCCCCGAGACCGACGTGGCCGGCAAAGCAGCGACGGCGGATGCCGACTCGACCGCGGCGGCCGGTTCGACCGCTCCGCGCCGTGCCGGTAGGAGCGCGGCGCGCAGTCCGGGTGGGGGCACAGGGGCCTCCACCGCGGAATGGCGCGCTCTGCTGCGGGCTGCGGCCGGGCGCGCGGTCCAGCCATCGACGGGGATCGGCTCGACTGCGTGCCGGGCGTCCAGTGCCAGCTCGGCTGCGCTGCCCCGTAGCAAGCCGTCATCCTGAAGCGCCCGATCGAGCGCGGCGGCCAACCCCGGCGGGATCGTGGGGACCGCTGTGGCGATCGGCGGCAAATCTCCGTCGGCGGCCAGCCACAGCGACTCGGCGACGGACTCCCCCAGCCAGGGGGGCGCGCCGGTGAGCGCGTGCCACGCGACTGCGGCAAGGGAGAAGACATCGCTGTGCGGGCCGGACACTCCCCCGCGAGCGACCAGGGGATCGACGTACAGCGGGGTGGCCCGGGTGCCGCCGTCGGCCTGCCCGACGATGCGGGCCACCCCGAGGTCGGCCAGCAGGGGCAGGCCGGCTGCGGTGAACAGGATGTTGGAGGCGCTGACGTCCCCGTGCACCACACCCTCGGCGTGCGCGTGCGCCAGCGCCGCCGCGATCGGCGCGACGATCGTGACAACCTCGCCGGCGCTCAGCCGGCCCCGATGCGCGAGCACCTCGGCCAGTGAGCCGCCGTGGGCGAAGTCCGTCACGAGGATCGCCTCGCCCTCGCTGATCAGCAGCTCGCGCATGCGCAGGATGTGCGGATGGTCGAAGGAGGCGAGAACCGCGGCCTCGGCCTGGGCGTTGCGCAGCGACTCGGCGTCGTCGACCGGCAGCCGCTTGAGCGCCACAACCTCGCCGTCGACGGTGCAACGGCCCCGCCATACCTCCCCGCTGGCCCCGTGGCCGACGATGCTGTCGGCCACATAGCCCGGAATGGTCCACGTCATGGGCGCAGGGTAGGCAGCCCCGGCGCCGCGGCGCCGAGCCGGCCGCCGGGCCTGTGGATAGCGCTGGGTCGCTACTCCTTGGCCTTGGCCAGCGAGCTGGGCCACCAGATGACGCGCCCGAGGTCGTGCGCCAGGGCCGGCACCAGGATCGAGCGAACGATGATCGTGTCCAGCAGGACACCGAAGGCCACCGCGAACCCGAGCTCGGCCAGGAACACCAGAGGCAGCACGCCCAGCACCGCGAACGTGGCGGCGAGCACGACGCCAGCAGAGGTGATGACCCCGCCGGTGACCGATAGCCCGCGGATCGCGCCGGCCTTGGTGCCGTGTTCGAGGGCCTCCTCCCGGATCCGGGTCATCAGGAAGATGTTGTAGTCGATGCCCAGCGCGACGAGGAACACGAAGGCGAACAGCACGAACGACGGGTCGGCGCCGGCGAAGCCGAAGACGTGGTTGAACACCAGCGCGCTCACCCCAAGCGTCGCGCCGAACGACAGCACGACTGTGGCCACGAGCAGCACCGGCGCGACAATCGAGCGCAGCAGCAGCCCCAGGATGATCACGATGACGATGAGCACGATCGGGATGATCACGTTGCGGTCGCGCGCCGAGGCGTGCAGGACGTCGTAGTTCAGCGCGGACTGCCCGCCAACCTGCGCGTTCGCCCCGGGCACGTCCCGAACGGCCGCGCGCACCCGCTCGACTGTGTTGTAGGCCGCGGTGCTGTCGTAGTCCGAGGCGAGCGTCGCGTTGATCAGCGTCCGACCGTCCTTCGGCTGCACCGACAGCGCGTCGGGCAGGCAGGCCTGGGCAGCCGGCGGCGAGCCGCCGCTGGACAGCACCTCCGCGAGCTTCGCGTAATCGGGCTGCAGGCAGACCGCGCCCGCCCCCTGGACGATGCCCTCGACCCCGGAGACCGCGTCGATCACCTCGCTGAGCTTGTCGGCGTTGAGCACAACAACCAACGGGGCTCCAGCGCCCTTGTCGAATTTGGCCGAGTAGATCTTCTGGCCCTGCACCGCGCTCGGGGAATTGGTGAAGGAGTCGATATTGGAGATGCCCGAGTCCTTGAGCTGCGTGAAGCCCAGGCAGAGCACCAGCAGCGCCACGGTCGTGACGATCCACCCTAGGCGCGCCTTGCGCCCGACGGTCTGGGAGATGCGGCCCCACACGCCATGGGTCGCGAGGTCTGCCTCCTGGTCGAAGTGCGGGATCCGCGGCCAGAAGATCCAGCGCCCGAGCAGCACAAGCGCGGCCGGCAGGAAGGTCAGCATGATGATCAGCGTCGAGGCGACCCCGATCGCCAGCACCGGCCCCAGGCCGCGATTGGAGTTGAGCTCGCTCACCAGCAGGCACAGCAGGCCGGCGCAGACCGTCGCGGCCGACGCGACGATCGGCGGCACCGCCCCGCGCAGCGCCGCCCCCATCGCCGCCCACCGGCTCTGATACGCATGCAGCTCCTCGCGGTACCGGCTGATGATCAGCAGCGCATAGTCGGTGCCGGCCCCCAGGACGAGGACCGACAGGATGCCCGCGCTCTGCCCGTTGAGGGTGATGACCTCCCTATCGGCCAGGAAGTACACGATCATCGTGGCCAATCCGAGGGCGAGGATCGCGCCGGTGAGCGGCAGGATCCACAGCACCGGGCTGCGATACACGATGAGCAGGATGACGATCACGACGCCGAGCGCGGCGAACAGAAGGATCCCGTCGATGCCCGCGAAGGACTCGATGAAGGCGCTCAGGATGCCGCCGGCGCCGGCCGGATAGATCTCGAGGCCGTCCGGTGCGTCCTTCTCGGCGGCGTCGATGACCTTGTTCTCGTTGGCGAGCAGGTCGTCGCCATCGAGCTCCTCGCTGCCGATCTTGGCCACGAGCGGCACCGAGATGGAGGCGGTCTCGCCGTCGTCGGAGTAGACCGGCGACCCGAGCTGGTTGGCCGCCACGCCCTCGATGTCGGCGAAGGCCGTCGCATCGGACTCGATCTTGGACTTGTCCTGCGCAGTGAGCCCTCCATCGCGCTGGTACACCACGAAGCCGGGGATGGTGGAGCGGTCGGAGAACTTCTCGGCCTCCTTGTCGACCTTCGTCGATTCCGCCGACGACGGGAGATACGCCGCATTGTCGTTCTTCTGGACCTCCCCGAGCTTGGCCTGATAGCCCATCCCGGTGAAGCCGACCGCGAGCGTGAGGATCACCAGCGGGATGGCGAGGGCCTTCCGGGACCGACCGGCCCGCGATGCTGGACCCTGCGGCGGCTCCTGCTGCAGCGCGGAGGGACTTGGCGATTCCGGGACGGCAGTCGACATGGAGCCCATGGTGACCTATCCCACCGACAGAGTCATCAGCGTTATCGCCGGGGTCTTCAATGGCTCCCGGCCCGGCGCTACTGTCGATGCGTGCGGCCACAGCGACTGGGCTTGATGGATTACCACGAGGCGTACGCACTGCAGAAGGACCTGCATGCGCAACGCGTTGCCGACGGCATCGAGGACACCGTCCTGCTGCTCGAGCACCCGCCGGTGTTCACTGCCGGCAGGCGCACCGAGGCCTGGGAGCGCCCGACGGACGGCACTCCCGTCGTCGACATCGATCGGGGCGGGAAGATCACGTGGCATGGCCCGGGCCAGATTGTGGGTTACCCGATCCTCAAGCTGAGCTCGCCCTTGGATGTCGTGGCCTACGTGCGGCGCATCGAGGACGTGCTGATCGCCGCATGCGCGGACCTCGGCGTCCCGACCGGCAGGGTCGAGGGCCGCAGCGGCGTCTGGGTCCTAGGCGAGGGCAGGGGTGCCGACCGCAAGATCGCGGCGATCGGCGTGCGGGTGGCCAAGAAGGTGTCGCTGCACGGCTTCGCGCTGAACTGCGACGCGGATCTGTCGTGGTTCGACCGCATAGTGCCGTGCGGGATCCCCGACGCCGAGGTCACGTCGCTGACAAAGGAGCTCGGGCGCAGGGTCACCGTCGAGGACGCACTGCCCGTCGTGGAATCGCATCTGCATAGGCTGCTTACGGTTGATCAGTTAGTCGACAATTCATTGGCGGTAGTGGCATGACGATGACGGCGCCGGACGGCCGGAAGCTCCTTCGGATCGAGGCGCGCAACGCCCAGACCCCGATCGAGCGCAAGCCCGAGTGGATCAGGACGAAGGCCCGGATGGGCCCGAACTACACCGAGCTGCGCGCCCTGGTCGCCGGCGAGGGCCTCCACACGGTGTGCCAGTCCGCGGGCTGCCCGAATATCTACGAGTGCTGGGAGGACAAGGAGGCCACCTTCCTCATCGGCGGCAACCAGTGCACCCGACGGTGCGACTTCTGCCAGATCGACACCGGCAAGCCCGACGCCTTCGACCGCGACGAGCCCCGCCGGGTCGCCGAGAGCGTCGCCACGATGGGCCTGAAGTACGCGACGGTGACCGGCGTCGCGCGCGACGACCTGCCCGACGGCGGGGCCTGGCTCTACGCAGAGACCGTTCGGCAGATCCACGAGCGCAACCCCGGCACTGGCGTGGAGCTGCTGATCCCCGACTTCGACGGGCTGCCCGCGCAGCTGGACGAGGTGTTCGCGTCCCGGCCCGAGGTGCTGGCCCACAACGTCGAGACCGTCCCGCGGATCTTCAAGCGCATCCGCCCCGGCTTCCGGTATCAGCGCTCCCTGGACGTGATCACCCGCGCCCGCGAGGCGCAGCTGGTCACCAAGTCGAACCTGATCCTGGGCATGGGCGAGGAGCGGGCCGAGGTCAGCGAGGCGCTGGCGGACCTGCACGCCGCCGGCTGCGAGATCATCACGATCACCCAGTACCTGCGCCCCACGCCCCGCCACCACCCGGTCGAGCGGTGGGTCAAGCCGCAGGAGTTCGTCGAGCTCCGCGAGGAGGCCCAGGAGATCGGCTTCAGCGGCGTGCTGTCCGGCCCGCTGGTTCGCTCCTCCTACCGCGCGGGCCGCCTGCACGAGCGCGCCCTGGCCATCCGCCGCGGCGAGGACCCCGGCGACGCGCCCCTGGGCGCGCAAGCCGTCTAGCCCGGCTGGGCGGAACCGGCGAACTGCGTCCTGCGCGATCGGAACTGGCTCTACGCTGTGGCTATGGCCAAAGCAACCCGCCCGGCGAAGCCGCCGAAGCCGACCCGCGCCGAGCGAAAGGCCAATCGAGTAACGGCTCGGGCCAAGCGCGGCGAGCAGTACAAGGCCATGCGGCAGGCCTTCGGGATGACCCGAAAGAACGACAAGCGGCTCATCCCATACCTGATCCTCGCGTTCGTGATCGGCTTCGCGGTCCTCTACCTGACCTTCTTCCTCATCACCGGCTGGCGCTACATCCCGATCATCCCGGCGCTGTTCACCGGCTTGATCGCGGCGATGGCGGTCTTCAGCCGGCGCGCCCAGCGTTCGGCGTACGACCAAGCCGAGGGACAGCCAGGCGCAGCGGTGTACGTGCTGCAGAACATGCGTGGCGACTGGCGCCTTACCGAGGCCGTCGCCGCCACCGCGCAGTTCGATGCCGTGCATCGCGTGGTGGGCCGTCCCGGCGTGGTGCTGATCGCCGAGGGGGCGCCGCACCGGGTCAAGGCCCTGCTCGCGCAAGAGAAGAAGCGCGTCGCCCGTATCGCCGGCGATACCCCGATCTACGACCTGGTCGTCGGCCCCGAGGGCGATGTCGCCCTGCGCAGCCTCTCGGTCAAGCTGATGCGCCTGCCCCGGAACCTCAGCAAGGACCAGGTCTCGGCCCTCGATAAGCGCCTCGCCGCGCTCGGCGCCATGCGCAACGCCCTCCCCCAGGGCCCGCTGCCCGGTGGCGGCAAGATGCGCGGGGCGCAGCGCACCGTCCGGCGTCGCAGCTCGTGAACCAGCCTGCTCGCGGCGGCGCGTCGAACCGCCCGGGCGGGCGGGCTCAGGAGCATGTCCGCGGCGCGGCCCTC
>JAOPVO010000184.1 GCA_025966155.1 Pseudonocardiales bacterium | reverse complement strand
TCGACGGCGCAGTGCTCGACGGCGCAGTGCTCGACGGCGCAGTGCTCGACGGCGCGGTGCTCGTCGGCGCGGTGCTCGACGGCGCAGTGCTCGACGGCGCAGTACTCGACGGCGCAGTACTCGACGGCGCAGTACTCGACGGCGCAGTGCTCGACGGCGCAGTGCTCGACTGACCTGCCGCGTTGATCGGTGCCCACGCGGCCAGATCCGATGCCGCGGACGCTGCCCCCAGGTACTTCACCCCCAGCACATCAGCCTGGTACCTCAGCAACGACCCCAACGTGAAGGGGTCAGCGGTGTCGGCGCCTGTGGCATGCGGTGAGACCAGCACGAATTCAATCGGCGTGCTCAGCGGCTGATCCGGCGCCGGCTCGTCCCACGTCAGAGCGATAGCCAACCGCCCGGCCACGAAGTCCGGCCCGGCGAGGATCTTCGTCATCCACTCCCTCAACCAAGTATCGGCGTCGCCAAGCGGCGCTGAGTGGGCGTTGTCGAAATTAGTGGGAATCAGCCATGAGACGTTGGGAAGCGTGCCGGCCGACAGGTCACTCGCGAAGTTCCCCGATGTGCTGGAGCCCGACGGCACTGCATAGCGCTCACAGTTGGCGCGCGACGTGGCGGACGTGAAGTACGTCCACGGCACATGGTGCGCCACGTAGCCGTTGGTGTCGGAGGCGTAGCAATTCGATGGCATGCCGGCGGCGTAATACTTCGCGGACTTTCCAGCAGCGATCGCCTCATCGAAAATCGTGGTGCCAGATTGCGGGCAGCTACTGGGCAGGGGGTCCCACTTCCCGCACGTCGAGGCCGAGGCGTCCGATTGGGCGGTGAAATAGTTGCCCAATGACGGATGAACCGCGGCCCGGAAATTCGTCGCCTCGCCGTACTTGTCCGCAAGCGAGTCCAGATAGGGCATGGCACCCGTTCCGCGAGTCTGCGAACGGGAGTGGTTCTCGAACATGATCGTGATGATCTTGGATATCGGCGTCGACCCGGCGGATGCGTTGACAGCCCGAGCGGAACCCAATTGCGCCGCTAGCGCCAACGCGATGAGGGCTAACGCTCCCGCCTTCGCGGCGGTAGCAATTCTCGGGGCGCCTTTGTTGGAGCTCGGCATATGTGCCTCCGCCGTGGGTGCGTCTGTCGACTGCCAGCACGCGACATCGCGCGCACGGCATGGGCCGCTCAGAATTGTGGTTGGCCCGTATGCGGGCTACCACCCCCAGAAGGCGTAGCCCGCCTCACCCCCGCGCCTAGATGGCGTTGGTGGCCACCCGCGCGGCGGGGATGCGGCGGAGCTCGCTGAACGGGATCTCCCGATCCAGCTGCGGGTCCTTCGCCAGCCCGAGCACCCGCTCGCCGATGATCCCGCGCTGGATCTCGTTGCTGCCGCCTGCGATCCCCTGCGCCGGCGCACCCACCATGCCGCGGATCGCGGTCGGGTAGTCGTCGCGCGGCCCGGCCCAGACCACGGCATCGCTGCCGACGACCTCATCGAAGGCGTCGATGGCCTGGCGGGTGATGACGGCACCGGCGAGCTTGGCGATCGAGCCGCGGGCCCGAAGCTCCTGGCCGGCGTCCACCTCCTGGCGCATGCGCTGCGAGAGCAGGTCCCCGGCGGTGTCCAGCGCGTAGAGCCAGGCCAGCCGGTCGCGGACCAGCGGGTCGCGGCTGCGGCCGTCCTTTCGGGCCAGCGCCAGCAGCGCCCCGTACGACAGCGCCCGCACCGGCGGCCGGGCGATGGTGCCGTAGTAGATCCGCTCGTGGCGCAGCATGAGCACCGTCGCGGCCCACCCGCCGTTCTCCTCCCCGAGCAGCGCATCGGCCGGCAGTCGGACGTTGTCGAAGTACACCTCGTTGAACGGGGTCTCCCCCGTGGCCGTGCGCAGCGGACGGACCGTGAGGCCCGGCGTGCGCATATCGACGATGAACATCGAGATCCCGTTGTGCTTGGGAACGCTGGGGTCGGTGCGGGCGATCAGGGTGCCGAAATCGGAGTGCTGAGCCCCCGACGTCCACACCTTCTGGCCGTTGACGACCCACTCATCGCCATCGCGCTCGGCCAGCGTCGTCAACCCCGCCACGTCGGAGCCCGCGCCCGGCTCGGAGAACAGCTGGCACCAGACCTCCTCGCCGCGCAGTAGCTTGGGGATGTACCGCTGCTTCTGCTCCTCGCTGCCCAGGTCCACGATCGTGGGCCCGCACACGCCGAACGGCTGGTCGTAGATACCGGGCTGGACGTAGCCGGCGGCCTCCTCGACCCAGGCCTGCATCTCCGCGTCGGTCAGCCCTTGCCCGCCGTAGGCCTTGGGCCAGGTGATCCCGGCGAAGCCGCCATCGAAGATCCTCGCCTGGAGGACCTTGTCCGCCGCCACCTTCGCCGGGCCGGCGGATTCGCCGTCGCCGCCGCCTCCGGTGGACCTCACCAGGTTGTCGGCGAGCCAAGCGCGGGCCTCGGCCCGGAAGGCCTCGGTAGTCGGCTTCTCGTGGGCCGCAGAGCTCATGGGCGCAGTCCTCTCGCGATCGCG
>JAOPVO010000115.1 GCA_025966155.1 Pseudonocardiales bacterium | reverse complement strand
AGACCGGTCGGCCGGTTCGCCGGCGCTACACCGCGCGCGCCTTCCGGCCCGAGACCCTCGAGCTCGATATCGACGTCGTGCTGCACGGCCACGGCCCCGGCTCGACGTGGGGGCATACCGCGCGGGTCGGCGATGAGCTGACGTTCACGGGGCCCCGCGGCCGGGTGATCCTCGCCCCCGTGGCCTGGCACCTGCTGATCGCCGACGAGGCCGTTCTGCCGGCCGTTGCCGCCCTGCTCGAGCAGGCCCGCCCCGACGCCCGCGTGACGGCGGTGCTGGAGCTGCACGACGCGTCGGAGGAGCTGACCCTCGCGGGGCCGGGCGCGATGCAGGTGCGCTGGGCCCACCGGGAAGGTCGCCGGGCGGGTCAGCCAGACACGATCGTGGAGGCGCTGGACGCAGTCGAGCTGCCGGCCGAGCCCGGCGAGACGTGGATCCTCGCCGAGAGCCGGGCGGGGATCGCCATCCGGGATGCGCTGGTCGCCCGTGGGCTCGAGCGCACCTCGATCCACGTCAAGGGCTACTGGAACACCGGGCGCGAGCGGCCCGTCGGCCCCGCCGTCCAGGCCGTCGAGTCCGGGGAGCCGATCGTCGCGGTCGTCCCGATAACCCCGACCTGAGCAAGCCGATGATCTCCATCAAAGCGTCGTCCCTGCAACGATTTGGCAGAGATCATCGCGAGCCGGAGCCGCACCGCGACCGCCCCGCAGACCGGTGATGATCAGAGGCGGAAGTCGGGGTCCCGCTTCTCCAGGAAGGCCTCGACGGCGCCCTGGCGCTCGGGGCCGACCTGCGCGATCGCGATGCCGGTGCTCTCCTGCTTGAGGGACTCCTCGTACGTCGACACCTCGGCAAACGCCAGGTTCGCCTTCATCAGCGCGTAGACGCCGGTCGGGCCGGCGGCGAGCTTCTCGCAGAGCTCCATCCCGACCGGGATCAACTGCTCGGCCGGGACGACCTGGCGCAGCAGGCCGAGCTCAAGCGCCTCCGCCGCGGTCAGGCGCGGGTTCAGCATGAGGATCTCCAGCGCGCGGGCCCGGCCGACGAGCCGGGACAGCCCGTACGTCACCCCGTTGTCCCCGGCGAGGGCGATCCGGGCGAACGCCGACACGAAGATCGCGGTCTCGCTGGCGATCCGGAAGTCCGCCGACAGCGCCATCCCGAACCCGGCGCCCGCGCACGGGCCATTGATCAGCGCCACCGTCGGCTTGACGCAGGCGTAGACGGCGCCGGCCCAGTTGGCGTGCAGGCGCTCCATGCTCTGGACGGCGTCGAGATGCGTGCGCGGCCGCGCTCCCTCGGCGGCGGGCGCGGGGCGGGTCGTCGACAGTTGCGCCCCGGCGCTGAATGCGCGCCCGGCACCGGTGATCGCCACGACCCGGACAGCGGGGTCATTGGTCGCCTCGCGCATCGCGTCGCCGAAGTCCTGGAGGATCGTGCCGCCAAGGGTGTTCAGCGCGTCCGGACGGTTGAGCGTCACAGTGGCCACGCCACTGGCGTCCTTCTCGTACACGACATCGGGCACGGGGGGCTCCTTCAGTTGGTCCGGATCAAACGCGTGAGGAGGCGCGCCTCAGCCAGCGCACACATCCGGGTCCGCGATCGACGCGCGCCCGCGATCCGAATGTCCCAGACGTGGACGCTCGCTTTCAAGTGCAGTCGGCGTCCGAATATCTGGGCGTCGATCGGCCGCGATCCGGTGATCAGCATCACAAGGCGTCGTTTCGAGCCGGCCAACACCTGACCTGACGTAGAGAACGCGGGCGGCATCGAGTAATAAGGGTGCCGTGGTTGAGATAACTGGCGCAGACCAGAAGCAGGCATGGATCGATAAGCGCTTCCCCTCCGTGGAGAGCCTGGCGTCGGGCTGGTGGTCGATCCCGACACCGGTGCCGATCCCCGGGCTGCGCTACGTGCTGTCCTATGTCGCCGAGGGCGATGACGGCATCCTCGTCGTCGACCCCGGGTGGGCATCGGACGAGGCGTGGGACGCGCTTACCGCCGGCATCGCCGAGACCGGGCACACCGTCAAGGACGTGGTCGGCATCCTCGTGACGCACGCGCACCCCGATCACTACGGGCTGGCGGCCAAGCTCAAGGAGGAGTCCGGCGCGTGGCTGGGGATGCACCCGGCCGAGATCGCCACCTTCCCGCGGCGCTTCGGCGGGGCCGAGCAGCTGCGCGGGCAGATGAAGGACCTCTGGATCGGCAGCGGGATCCCGCAAGACGACATCGAGGAGATGTCCCAGAACTTCGGGCCGCGTCCGGAGATCGACTGGATCGAGCCCGAGGTCCGGCTGAACGAGGGCGACATGGTCCCGATGAACGGCCTGAACCTGAAGTCGATCTGGACGCCGGGCCACACCCCGGGCCACCTCTGCTTCTACGACGAGGACAAGCAGGTGATGCTCACCGGCGACCACGTGCTGCCGCGCATCACCCCGAATATCGGCGTCTCCCCCCAGCAGACCCCGAACCCACTCCAGGAGTTCATGGACTCCCTCACGCAGGTCGGCGCGTACGAGACGAAGGACGTCTACCCGGCGCACGAGTACCGCTTCAACGGCATCGCCGAGCGCACCTCGGAGCTGCGCGAGCACCACGAGCACCGCCTCGCCGAGCTCGTCGCGGCCATGGAAGCCCGCCCGAACAGCACCACCTATGAGCTCGCCGAAGCCCTGACCTGGTCGCGGCCCTGGTCGGACCTTCAGACGTGGGCCCGTCGCAGCGCATCCGGGGAGACCCTGTCGCACATCTTCATGCTGCTGTTCCAGGGCAAGGTCCTGCACGACGGCGGCGTCCCGCAGCGCTGGCGCCTGCGCTAGCCAGCACCCGCACGCGCAACGCAGAAGGGCCCCGGCGGATCACCCGCCGGGGCCCTTCTGCGTTAGCTGTTAACGCTTAGTGCACGATCAGACCGATCAGACGCCGAGACGGTCGGCGAGCTGCTCGAAGTGGTACGCGTCGTCGCCGAAGATCAGCTGCGACGCCTTCGCGCGCTTGAGGTACAGGTGCGCGTCGTGCTCCCACGTGAAGCCGATGCCGCCGTGCATCTGGATGTTGTTCGCGGCGCAGAAGAAGTACGCCTCGGACGCCCAGGCCTTGAGCATGCTGGCGACCACGGGCAGGTCGTCGCTGTTGTCCGCGGCGGCCCAGGAGCCGTAGTGGACGCTCACCTTGGTCGTCTCGACCTTGGTGAACATATTGGCGGCCTTGTGCTTGGTGGCCTGGAAGCTGGCGATCGTGCGACCGAACGCCTCGCGGATCTTGGTGTACTCGACGGCCATCTCCATGGCGCGACGAGCCCCACCGAGCTGCTCGGCGGCCAGGGCGATGATCGCCTTGTTCATCGTGATCGGCAGGCTCGTGGCGGCCGCGCCCTCGGCGCCGAGCAGGGTGGCCTGCGCGCCGTCGAAGGTGATCGTGGCCAGACCGCGGGTCTGGTCCAGCGGCGGCTCGTTGACGCGGGTGACGCCAGCGGCGTCGCCGGCCACGAGGAACAGCGACAGCCCGCCCGGCGCCTTGGCGGCGACGACAAGCTGGTCGACGATCGCGCCGTCGATGACGTAGGACTTCACGCCGTGCAGCGTGTAGCCACCGTCAGCCGGGCGCGCCTCGAGGGAGATCGAGTCGATGTCCCAGTTGCCGGACTGCTCGGTGATGGCCAGCGTCGCGGTGGTCGTCCCCTCGGCGATGCCGGGCAACAGGGCCTGTGCGGCGTCGGCGTCACCGAGGTCGAGGACGGCCTGGGCGGCAAGGGCGATGGTGGCGAAGTACGGGGCGACGAGCAGGGCGCGGCCCTGCTCCTCCATGACGATCGCGAGCTCGACGAAGGTGTAGCCGCTGCCCCCGTACTCCTCGGGGATCGCCAGGCCCTGGAGGCCCAGCTGGTCGGCCATCTGCTTCCAGACCGTCTTGTCGTAGGTGCCCTCGGCCATCAGCCGACGGACCTCGCTGGACGGGGACTTGTCCTCGAAGAACTTGCGGAGCGACGAGCGAAGCTGCTCCTGCTCATCGGTGTGAATGAGCTCCATGCGCTATCTCCTCTTTCGAACCTGCGCGCGTGCGCGCAAGCAAGCTATGTATGGGTGGTGACGCGGGACTTCGAAGCTCAGCCGCGGGCGGCCGACGGCTCCTTCGGCATGCCGAGCACCCGCTCGGAGATGATGTTGCGCTGGATCTCGTTCGTGCCGGAGTAGATCGTGTGCGCCCGGCTGAACAGGAAGATGTTCTGCCAGAAGTTCGGGATGTAGTCACCGGGCTCGCGCTCGTGCGGGCCAGTGGACTCGGCGCGGATAAGCGCCTCGGCACCCTCGATGCCCACGGCGATCTCGCCCAGGCGCTGCTCGTAGTCGCTCCAGAACAGCTTGGTGGCCGACGCCTCGGGGCCGGGCTCCTTGCCGGCGGCGATCTGCGCCAGGATCCGGAGGCCCTGGTAGCGGATGACCTGCACGTGGGAGTAGGCCCACGCCAACTGCTGGCGGACGACCGGGTCCTTGTCGCGACCGTGCTTGCGCGCGAGGTCGACGAGGCTCCAGAACTGCTTCTCGTAGCGCAGCGACGCGATGGTCGCGCTGCCCGAGCGCTCGTGGCCGAGGGTCGTCATCGCGACCTTCCAGCCATTGTTGATGCCGCCGATGATGTTGAAGATCGGGGCGCGCGAGCCATCGAAGTACTCGTGGCCGAACTCGGCCGCACCGGAGATCATCCGCAGCGGGCGCTTGTCGACGCCGTTCTCGGCCGTGAAGGGCAGCAGCACGTAGGAGATGCCGCGGTGCTTCGGGGCGTCGGTGTCGGTGCGCACCAGGATGAAGATCATGTTCGCCCGGAAGTAGCCCGAGGTCCACACCTTCTGCCCGGTGATGACGATCTCGTCGCCATCGATGATGCCGCGGGTCGAGACGCTGGCGAGGTCGGAGCCGTGGTCGGGCTCGGAGAAGCCCTGGCAGTAGACGTCCTGGCCGGAGATGATCCGGGGCAGGAAGTGGTCCTTCTGCTCCTGCGAGCCGTTGACCATGACCGAGGGGCCGACCATCGACTCGCCGAAGCCTCGGTTCACCGTCGGCACGCCGGCGCGGAACGCCTCCTCGGCGAAGATCGTGTTCTGGATGGCGTCCCAGTCCTGGCCGCCGTACTCCTTGGGCCACGACGCGCAGATCATCCCGGCCTTGAGCAGGCGGTCGGACCACTCGGCGTACTGCGGGCTCTGCAGTGCGTTGTCGAAGCTCTCGTCGATGGACCCGAACGACGATGCGTTCCAGTCCGTCAGATCGGCCAGGCCCTCGGGCGCGTTGTCCGCGATCCAGGTGCGGATCTCTTGGCGGAACTTGTTGGCCTCAGGCCCCAAATCGAGTTCCATCGTCCCTCACTTCGTCGTGTCGGTTTTCGGGCGGTAAGGCCCCCATCATATGGCCGTCGCGGGCGCGTTCTAGAAGCACGTTCTACTCAACGGCCAGCGACACGACGAAGCCCCCGACCGACCCGCTGGAGGCGGGGCGATCGAGGGCGGTGGGTGTCTGGGCGCTGGGCGGCGGATCAGGCGGCGGCGTTCTCGCTCGGGTGGCGCTGCGCCGGCGCCGGATACGGAGACAGCGGGGAGGCCGGCTGGGCGAACATCGACGGACTGTGCTGGGCGTAGGGATCGAATTCGGCCAGGAGGCGCTCGAGCCGGGCCTCGTCGAGGCGGCTGATCACGGTGCCGCTCTCCTGCGCGTCGCGGACGCACTTGGCGAGGGTGAAGGTCGAGGTGATCAGGTACAGCGCACCGAGGGCGAGGAAGGCGCGGACCCACGGATCGGCCGGCAGGTTCACGACGGCGATGCCGACGGAGAACGCGGCGACGCCGAAGGAGAGCGCGGCCTGCGCGTAGAAGGCGGTGGTGTTCTTGGGGGTGTGAGCGGTTGAGGTCATGCGCACAGCCTCATCCGCGCTGCCGCCGTGCACATGAGTACGAGTACTTCGATGCGGGCAACTGGAGGCGATGACAACTGCGGGGGACTCAGCGGTGGACTCGGCGCGAGACGCGACGCAGAGCGGCCCGATGAAGAGCCTGGCCCGAGTGGGCCTGGCCGCCCGGGGGATTATCTACTTGCTCATCGGCTGGCTCGCGTGGCTGACGGCCGCGGGCGATCCAGAGGACAGCAAGAAGGATCAGACCGGGGCGCTGCAGGAGATCGCGCAGCACAGCGGCGGCCGGGTTCTGCTGGGCGTGCTCGCTGCCGGACTGGCCGGCTACGCCCTCTGGCGCCTCAGTGAGTGCATCCTCGGCTCGGCGGGCGAGGACGATGGCATCGGGCATCGTCTGCTTTCGGGTGTGCGGGCGGTGGCGTACGGCTCACTCGCCTACACCGCTGCAAGCCTGGTTTTCGGCTCGGGCGGCGGCTCCGGTGACAAGCAGAAAACCGTGACCGCGCGCTTGATGGAAAGCACGGCGGGTCGATGGGCCATCGCGGCGGTGGGCGCGGTGGTGATCGGAGTCGGTATCGCCTTCATCGTCAAGGGCGCCATGCGCAAGTTCATGAAGCACTTCGCGCTGGGCGGCGCGCGGCGGCGGTTCGTCGTCATCACCGGGTGCGCCGGCAACATCGCCCGCGGCGCGGTCTTCGTGCTTACCGGGGGAGTCGTGATCCACGCGGCCTGGACGTACGACGCCGAGCAGGCCCGCGGGCTCGACGGCGCGTTGCAGGAACTGGCGCAGACGAGTGGTGGGCCCGTTCTGCTCTACATCGCCGGCGCCGGCTTGGCCCTGTTCGGCGTCTACGGGCTGGCCGAGGCGGCCTGGCGGCGGCTCTGACTGTCAGGCCAGCGCCACGCCGCTACGCCCGGCCGCCGACCGGCTGGTTGAACAGCCGGAGCTGGCCCCGCGCGACGGTCTTGCCCTGATCGTTGGTGATATCGACGAGCCACAACTGCATAGCCCGCCCCTGATGGACGGCGTGCGCCTCGACGTCCAAGCGGCCAATCGTGTGCTGGCGCAGGAAGTCGGTCTGGTTGTTCACCCCGACGGCGAACATCCCGGCATCGCGGACGGCCAGCGAGCCACCCAGGCTGCATACGCTCTCGATGATGGTGGCGTAGATGCCGCCGTGCACGACGCCCCAGGGCGTGTGGTGGCGCGCCGTCGCGTCCAGGTGCGCCGTCACCGAGGCGCCGTCGATCGAATCGATCACCAGGCCCATCGAGCTCGTGTAGCTCTCCGGATCGGCGTTGAGCCCAATTTCATCAGCATACGAACTATCAGCCATGGTCAGGCCCTCCGAATGGGTGCGGGTTCGATGAGCAGCGTCGCGACGCAGGCGGCGGCCAGCCCGCACAGCGCTGTGAACAGGTACGCGTGGTGGAATGTGCCGTACGCCGTGCTGGATCCCACGATGGCCACGACCACGGCCACCCCGACGGCGCTGCCGATCTGGCGCGAGGTGTTCAGCACCCCAGTGCCGGTGGAGTAATCCTTAGACGGCAATGCCGATGCGCCGACTCCGATCATGGCGGCCATCCCGAATCCGACGGCCAGCCCGGTCATAATTCCCCCGGGCATGAAGTGCAGGAGGTAGTTGGGCGTCTGGTCGAGGAGGAAGTACCACCACATCGATCCGGCAGCGAACCAGAGGCAGCCGATAACCGCCGACGTCCGCCGCGTGATCGGCAGCCTGGCGCTGACCAGCGCGAAGATCGTCGCGAAGATCGGGCCCGGCATGTAGGCGATCCCAGCGCGGGCGCTGCTGTAATGCCACACAACCTGAAGGAACAGCGGACCGCCCAGCAGGATGCCGGCGAATCCCGCGCCGAACAGGATCAGCGCGCCATTGGCGGCCCCGAACTGCCGCACCCGCAGCAGCGCGAGGTCCACGATGGGGCGGGAGATCCGGGCGCAGCGCACGAAGAAGGCGATCATCGCGACGGTCCCGACGGCGATGCAGAGCCAGAGCTTCGGATCGCCGAGCCCCCACTTCGACGCATTCGAGATCGCGGCCACGCCGCTGGCGATACCGACGGCGAGCAGGCCCGCGCCGAGGAAGTCCGGGAGGCCGGTGTCCTTCTGGTGCTGATCGTCGGGCAGCACGCGGCCGAAGAGGATCACCGCGAGCGCGATCGGCAGGTTGATGACGAAGATCAGCCGCCAGTTCGCGCTGACCAGCAGCCCGCCGATGGGCGGGCCGAGAGCCGCGGCGGTGGTCGTGATCGCCGACCACCACGAGATGATTGTGCGGTGCCGCTCGACGGGGTACGCGGCGAGCAGCAGGCCGAGGCTCGTAGGGGTCATCAGGGCCCCGCCGATGGCCTCGAACGCGCGGAACGCGATCAGCGTCTCGACCGACGGCGACAGTGCGCACAGGATCCCGCCCGTCGCGAAGATCGTCATGCCGAGGCGGAAGAGCCGACGGCGGCCGAACCGGTCGGCCATCTTCCCCGCGGGCACCAGCAGCGCGGCGAACACGATGCCGTACGCGTTCAGGACCCAGGACAGCTGCGCCGGCGACGATTCGGAGAAGTGCTCCCGGATCGTGTCGAAGGCGATGTTGACGATGAAGAGGTCGAGCGTGGCGACGAAGGCACCGCCGGCCACCAGCAGAAGCGTCACGCGCCGCTTGGTCAGCTGCGCGCGCGTCAGCTCGGGCTCGGACGATGCGTCGAGTTGGATTTTCTCAAGAGAGCTAGCCACGCTCGGACCGTAGAGCACTAGACTCCTTTCAAGCAAGGAACTGTCCGAGGGAGGGGTGCCAGCTATGCCGCTGCGCTCAGATTGGTCGTCCGCGACCTGCGCCATCGCCCGATCGCTGCAGTCCGTGGGCGATCCCTGGACGCTGCTCATCCTGCGCGAGGCCTTCGTCGGCACGACCCGCTACGAGCAGTTCCGCGACAACCTCGGCATTGCCGACAATGTGCTGTCCCGGCGGCTCGCCGCGATGGTCGAGAACGACCTCCTGCGCAAGTCGCCGTACCGCGGCGAGCAGCGCACGCACGAGGAGTACCTGCTTACCGAGGCCGGCGCCGACCTCTACCCGGTGCTGAGCGCGCTGGGCCGCTGGGGCGCCAAGCACACTCCACCGCCGGCGAATGGCCGCCGGATTCGGGCCATCCACCTCACGTGCGGACGGGCCGCGCGCTCGGTCGACTACTGCACGTTCTGCCAGGTACCGCTGACGAGTGCCGATGTGGCCTGGCACCGGCTCTGGCTCGACGAGGAGCCGACCCCGCTGGCCACCGCCTCCGGCGAGTGAGCTCGGGCAGGTTCGATCGCCCTGCTCAATCTGGTGCTGGCGGCCACCTCGCCGCGGCTCGTGCCCGACGCCAAGCAGCTGGCGATGGCCGGCCCTGCCTAAGGCAGGATTGGGCCCGTGGATCCGACGGCAAGCGACATCGCGATCATCTCGGTGATCGTGGGGCTTCGGTTCCTTCTGCCGCTGCTCATCCCGCTGTACCCGCTGCCGGCGATCCTGGCCTGCCTGGTCGTTGATGCCGTCGACCAGACCGTCTTCCAGACTCAGCTGTCGGCCGGCTTCTGGCTGCGGATCCAGGACGGCTATCAGGGCTACGACAAGGCCCTGGACGTTTACTACCTATCCCTTGCCTACCTATCGATGTTCCGAAACTGGGACAACCAGACCGCATTCCGGGTCGGGCGGTTCCTGCTGCTGTACCGGCTGTCCGGCGCCGCGCTGTTCGAGACGCTGCACGACTCGGCGGATCAGTCCTCGTGGCGCTGGCTGCTGCTGATCTTCCCGAACACGTTCGAGTACTTCTTCATTGGCTACGAAGCATTCCGGATCCGCTGGGACCCGCGCCGGGTCCCGGCGCGGGCCGTGATGATCGTGGCCGCGTTCATCTGGATCGTCATCAAGCTCCCGCAGGAGTGGTGGATCCACGTCGCCGAGCTGGACTTCACCAATGTCGCTGATGACTACCCCTGGCTGCTGCCGACGCTGTACATAGTGGGGGCGCTGGCGATCGTGTCGTTCCGGTGGGCGATGAAGCACATCCTCCCGCGACCGGATTGGGCTCTTCGGCTCAAGGCTGATCCGATTCCGACGGAGATGGACGACGCGGACAAGCGGGACCGCTACCGGGCGGCGATGTGGAAGGTGCTGAGCTGGCGCACGACGGAGAAGATCGCGCTGGTCACGCTGATCACCATCGTGTTTGCCGCGATCCTGCCCAATGTGGACGCGACGCCGACGCAGATCCTCATGGGCGCCGCGGTCTTCGTCGTCCTGAACTCCGTGGCCGGGCTGTCGCTGTCCAGGCGCAGTTGGTCGCTGCAGGTCGGCGTGCTGCAGTTCTTCGTCGTCGTCGGCCTCAACCTGGCGCTGGTGGAGGCATTCGACTTCCTGTCGGTGCGCTTCATCGCCCGCGATGCGACCTTCTTCGTGCTGCTGCTGTCGCTGATCGTCACCTTCTACGACCGATATCGCCCTATGTACGAGGTGCGGGTCTACAACGGCGACTTCGACTACGTGCCCCGGCCGGCAGCGCTGCGCACGATCGATGCCGAACCGGTGTGACCCTGAGTTGAGCGGCCGCAGGCGTCAGCTGGCGAAGAGGTGGGGGCGGTAGGGCTGCTCGAGGCGGGCGATCTCCTCGGCGGTCAGCACAACATCCAGCGATGCCACCGCGTCGGTGATGTGGTGGGGCTTGCTCGCCCCGATGATGGCCGAGCTGACCAGGCGGTTCTGGTTGACCCAGGCCAATGCCACCTGGGCCGCCGGGACCCCCCGGGCCTCGGCTATCGCGGCGACCTCCTCGACGATGGCCCGGTCCTCGGGCACGTAGAGGCCCTGGCGGGAATCCAGCTCGCTGCGGTGCGTCGCCTCGTCCCATGGGCGGGTGAGCTTGCCGCGGGCCAGCGGGCTCCACGGGATGACGCCGACGCCGAGGTCGTCGCACAGCGGCATCATCTCCCGCTCTTCCTCGCGGTAGATCAGGTTGTAGTGATTCTGCATGCTCACGAACGGCGTCCACCCGTTGGCCTGCGCGGTGTACTGCGCCTTCGAGAACTGCCACGCGAACATCGATGAGGCGCCTATGTAGCGCACCTTGCCGGAGGTGATGAGCCCGTGCAGCGTCTCGAGCGTCTCCTCGATCGGGGTGGCCGCGTCCCAGCGGTGGGGCTGAAGCAGATCGATGTAGTCCACACCGAGGCGGGCCAGGCTCTTGTCGATCTGCGTCAGGATCGCCTTGCGCGACAGGCCCTGGCCGTTCGGGCCCGGGTGCATCCGCCCGTGGATCTTGGTGGCGATGACCAGCTCATCCCGGGTGCCGTACTCGGCCAGGGCCCGTCCGAGGATCTCCTCGCTGCTGCCCGCGGAGTACACATTCGCGGTGTCGAAGAAGTTGATGCCGGCCTCGACCGCCTGCCGGATCAGCGGGCGGCTCGAGTCCTCGTCCATCGACCAACTCTGGATCCCGCGGGCGGGGTCGCCGAAATTGAGGCACCCCAGGCAGATCCGCGAGACGTCCAGGCCTGTCGTGCCGAGCTTCACATACTCCATGCCCGACACAATGGCGCCCGCGCGCCGGTTTCGGCAGGAGCAATGTGAGGCCTAGTCGATCAGGCCCACTGGACGACCTCGGAGTGGTCCAGGCGCGGCAGGCGGTCGAACCAGGGCGACTCGCCGGGGTGGCCGATGTTGACCACCAGGGTCGAGCGGAAGCGGCCGTCGGGGAAGAACTCGGCGTCGATGCCGGTCTTGTCGAAGCCGGCCATCGGCCCGGCGGCCAGGCCCGCGGCGCGCACGGCGAGGATGAAGTAGCCCGCCTGCAGTGCGGAGCTGTAGGCGGCGGCCCCGATCCGCAACTCCTCGTTGGCGTCGAACATGTCCTTCATCGCCGGGTTGATCGGGAAGATGGTGGGGATGTGCTCGTGGAACCGGCTGTCGAGCGCGAGCACGGCGACGGCGGGCGCAGCGAGGACCTTGGCCTTATTGCCCTCGGACATGTGCTGCACCAGGCGCGCTTTGCCCTCGGGCGTGCGGACGTAAAGCACCCGCAGCGGCTGGGTGTTGGCCATGGTCGGGGCCCACTTGGCGAGCTCCCAGATCCCGGCGAGCTCCTCGTCCGAGACCGGGGTGTCGGCGAAGGTGTTCGCGGTGCGGGCGTTGGTGAACAAGAGGGCCCGGCCGGCCTCGTCCAGGCTGTCGAGAGTCTCCAGTGCGCTGCTCATAGTTGCTTCCCATCTCCATGTTGCTAGTAAAAAACAAGTAACCCGGATGAAGATAGCACCGGCTACGATGGGCTGGTGGCGGCCAGGCAGCGTGACGTGCAACACGAGCCCCGGGTCTGCGATGCCGCGCTGTCCCGCGCCTTCGAATTCCTGGGCAAGCGGTGGAACGGGGTCCTGCTCGGGACCCTGATCACCGGCCCCGCCGGGTTCTCCGAGCTCCGTCGGGCCATTGCGGGCATCAGCGATTCTGTGCTGTCCGAGCGACTGTCGGAGCTGACTCTGGCCGGGCTCGTGCTGCGCCGCGTAAGCGAGGGGCCGCCGATATCGGTGGAGTACAGCCTGACGCCGTCGGGCCAGGCGCTGCTCCCGGCCCTCGACGCGTTGACGACATGGGCCGCGGAGAACCTGACCGAGGAGCGCTGCACCGAGGCCGGCGCACGGCCTCGCGCGTAGCGTCGCCGCGATGTACGACCGGCTCTGGCGCAGCATCGGCGGATCGGCGGATGCCCGGCCCGACGTTGTCCTCAGCGGGCCCAACGTCGTCCTGCCGTCGCGCTTCGACGTGACGGGGCTGGCCGCCGGCACGGTCGCCGTCGCGACCGCCGCCGCCGCGCACCTGCACGCCGTTCGCACCGGGGCGCCTTCGCGGCCGGTCTCCGTCAACCGTCGGGCCGCCAGTGCTGCGTTTGTCAGCCAGGCCCTGCTGCGGCCCGCCGGGTGGACGCTGCCGCCGACCTGGGATCCGATCGCCGGCGACTACCCCGCTGCGGACGGCTGGGTCAGATTGCATACCAACTACCGCCACCACCGCGACGCCGTGACCTCCGTGCTAGGGCCGATGTCTGATCGCGCAGGCGCCGCAGCAGCCGTCGCGCGCTGGTCCGCGGCGGACCTCGAGACCGCTGTCGTCGACGCGGGCGGCGCAGCGGCGGCAATGCACACCCGGTCGGCCTGGCTAGGGTCCCAGCCGGGCGCCGCGACGCTCGATGAGCCGTTGCTGCGCCTCGACATCCGCCCCGGCGGCTCCCGGCCGCTTTCAGCGCTGACCGGCGCTTCCACGCGACCGTTCGACGGCGTCCGCGTACTTGACCTGACCCGGGTGATCGCGGGCCCGGTGTGCACGCGCTTCCTTGCCGCTTATGGGGCCGACGTGCTGCGCATCGATCCGCGCGGCTTCGAGGAGGTGCCTTCGCTGGTGCCGGAGACGACCGTGGGCAAGCGCTGCGCGATGCTGGATCTTCTTACATTGCCCGATCGGGCCACGTTCGACCGGCTCGTGCGCGACGCCGACGTGCTGGTTGTGGGCCTGCGGCCTGATGCCCTTAGCCGACTTGACTATGGAATGGACAAGCTGCGCTCGCTCAATCCGGCCCTCATCACCGCGTCGCTATGTGCCTACGGCTGGGGCGGGCCGTGGTCGGGGCGGCGCGGGTTCGACAGCCTCGTGCAGATGAGCAGCGGAATCGCCGCGCCCGCGCGCGATGGCGACGCCCCCGACCCGCTGCCGGCCCAGGCACTGGACCACGGCACTGGGTACCTGCTCGCCGCGGCGATCGGCCAGGCGCTAGCCGCCCGGGCGACGGATGGAGCAGTGACGGACATCCGCGCATCGTTGATCGCGACGGCCAACCTGCTGCTCTCTCGACCCACCCCAGTTGCGATAGCCCACCCTGGTTGGTCCGACGCCGACACCGTCCCCAGCTCCACCTTCTGGGGCCCGGCCCGGCGAGTGCCGACGCCGGGGAGCATCGAGGGCGTCGAGGCCCGGTGGGACATCGAGGCGGGGCCGCTGGGGCGGGACCGGCCACTCTGGTGACCCGCTAAGCCAAAGTCGAGGCAATGGCCTGTCGCTCAGCGACAGGCCATTGCCAAAAGTTCGCCGGTTAAGCCGGGAACAGGGCGCCCAACGCGGCCCAGTCCCCCGTGGTCAGCTTGTCCAGCACTTCCAGCGACTGCACGTTCGTCGCGATCTGCTCGGGCGATGTCGCGCCGAACAGCACGCTGCCGACGCTGGGCTCCCGGAGCGCGAACGCAATGGCAACCGCTGCCGGAGCCATCCCGCGGTCGGCGCAGAAGTCGCTCAGCGCAACCCCGGCGGCAATCGCGGCGCGCACCGGCGGGGCATCGGTTCGCCCGGCCAGCCGCCCCTCGACGTTGGCGCCAGCCGAGTACTTGCCGCTCAGCGCGCCCCCGTGGAGGACGGCCGAGGCGACGACCGATGTGCCGCCCTCCGCCAATGCGGCCTGCATCGCCTGATCCTCGACGATCGAGCGCCGGGCCAGGCTGTAGGGCAACTGCGTGGCGACCGGGTGCGAGAGCCCGAAGGTGTCGCACAGCGGGAGGCACTCGGCCGTCAGCGCGGCACTCCAATTGAGCACGCCCCAGTACCGGGCGAGACCGGCCTCGAGCACCTCGGAGACGCCCTCGAGGATCTCCTCCAGCGGCGCGCCCTCAGGCGGTCGCTCGGCGTAGATCAGGTCGACGTGCTCCAGACCCATCCGCCCGAGGCTCTGCTGGATCTCCTCGACGGCGCCCTGCTGCGGCCAGTACTCCCACCAGAGCTTGTTGGCGACGATGGTGTCGTCGCGCGACCAGCCCGCGGCGCGGAACAGCTCGCCGAAGACCACCTCGGAATAGCCGCTCGGGATCGGCGCGGAGCCGGTGTGGTCGTCGTAGCGGGCGTCGTCCAGGAAGTCGATCCCGGCGTCGCGGGCGGCCCGCATGACCGCGGCGCCGTCCTCCCGCGACATCTCCTCGAAGGTCCGCCACGAGCCCAGCGACAGCGCGCTGACCTGCGGCCCGTCCTTGCCCAACGTGCGGTGCTCCATGACGGGGATCCTTGGCTCACCCCGAACTTTTGGCAATGGTTTGGCGCTGGGCGACCAACTCTGGCCATTCGTTTGACTCAGACAGGTCAGCTGGCCAGGGCGGCGTACCGTCCGGCGTCCTGCACCAGGCTGGCGTGCGTCCCGGACTCGATCACCCGGCCGTGGTCGATGACCACGATCTGCTCGGCATCGCGGACCGTCGACAGCCGATGGGCGATCGTGATGGTGGTTCGGCCCTGCGCCAGCTCGTCGAATGCGTGCTGGACCGCCCGCTCGGTCTCGGTGTCGAGCGCACTGGTGGCCTCGTCGAGCACGAGTACCCGCGGGTTGCGCAGCAGCGTCCGCGCGATCGCGATGCGCTGCTTCTCCCCGCCGGAGAAACGATGTCCGCGGGATCCGACCATCGTGTCGTAGCCCTCAGGCAGCGACGCGATGAGCTCGTGGACCTGCGCGGCCCGCGCGGCGCCCTCGATCTCCGCGTCCGTTGCATCGGGCTTGGCGTACCGCAGGTTCTCCCGGACGGTGGTGTGCAGGAGGTACGTCTCCTGGCTGACGACCCCGACAATCTGCGCGAGATCGCCCAGCGCGAAGTCCCGCACATCGATGCCGTCGATGGTCACGCGACCGCCGGTCGTGTCGTACAGCCGGGCCACCAGCGAGGCCAGCGTGCTCTTGCCCGATCCCGTCTCGCCCACCAGCGCCAGAGTGGTGCCGGCGGGGACGTCGATGTTGACGCCGGCGACCGCAGCCGCGGGGCTGCCGCCGTAGGCGAAGGTCACGTCCTCGAAGCGGACGTGTCCGGCCATGCGGGCGGCATCGACGACGACGGGCCTCGCGGGCTCGTCGACGTCAACCGGCAGATCCAGGTATTCGAAGATCCGGGCGAATAGGGCCAGCGAGCTGGTCAGCGAGACGCCGACATTGAGCAGTCCCATCAGAGGACGGAACAGCCCGTTCTGGAGAGCGGTGAACGCGACCAGCGTCCCGATCGTCATCGAGCCGCGCGTACCAGGCAGGCCGGCGCTCAGGTAGATCGCGGCCGGGATGGCGGCGAAGATGAGGCTCATCGACGCCATGCGCCAGCGGCCGGCCAGCTGCGAGCGCAGCTCGAGGTCGATGAGGCGCGCGGACGACGCGGCGAAGCGGGCAATCAGCGACGGCGCGGAGCCCATCGTCTTGCTCAGCTGGATGCCGCTGATCGACAGGCCCTCCTCGATCGCGACGTTGAGGTTGGCCAATTCGCGCTGCCGAGCCGCGGTGATCTCGCGGCGCATCGTGGCGACCTTGCGGGTCAGGTAGATCGCCGGCGGCATGACGATCAAGGAGATGAGCGAGAGCTTCCAGGACAGCGCGGCCATCGCGACGGCCGTGGCGATGGCGGTGGTAAGATTGGAGGCTATGGACGCCGCCGTCGAGGTGACTACCGACTCCATGCCTCCGATGTCGTTGGTAATGCGGGATTGCACCTCGCCGGTGCGCGTCCGGGTGAAGAACGCCATGGACTGACGCTGCAGGTGGGCGAACACGCCGGTGCGCAGGCTATGCATCACCTGCTGGCCGACCTTGGTGCTGATCCAGGTCTGGATGACGCCGAGCACAGCGGTGATGGCGGCGACGACGAGCATGCCGACGACCAGCCAAATGAGCAGGCCGAGGTTTTGCTGCGGCAGCGCATCGTCGATAACGGCGCGCAAAAGGAAGGGAGATGCCATGCCGGCAATGGAACTCAGCACGATGATCGCGATGACCACAACGAGCTGAAGTCGATAGGCGGCGAACAGCCGTCCGATGCGCCGGAGCGAGACCTCTCGCGCCTGCGCCTTCTCAGCGGCGGTGGATTTCTGGGATCCGGGGCGTCGACCGCCGCGTGGTTCCCTGGTCTGGGGGGTGTTGTGATCCAAGGGATGGCCTCATCTTCGGACTGAGCTCGTATTGATGAGGTTACCTCATCATGAGGCTGCAACCGCAACTTCTGCTACGGTATTCCCGTGGCGGAGAACGACGACCCATCACTGTCCGAGGCGTTCTGGGCGGTGGCGCGCCAACTGCGCAGCCACTCCCGCGAGGCGCTGTCCCCCTGGGAGATCAACCCCTCCCATCTGCGCGCGCTCCAGGTCCTGGCCCGGCACGATGCCGTTCGGCTGCGGGACCTTGCCGATCATCTGCGCATCGCCCCGCGCTCGGCCACCGAGGTGGTCGACGGCCTGGAGTCCCGCGGGCTCGTGCTGCGGCGCCCGGACCCGGCCGACCGGCGGGCCATCCTCGTCGAGCTGACCGACGAGGGGCAGCGGGTCCTGGCCGCGATCCGCGGGGCCCGCGACACCGAGGCCGAGGCGCTGTTCGGGCGGCTCAGCGCAGCCGACCGGGCCCAACTGGCCCGCATCCTGGGAACGCTGCGCGACTGAACCTGAACTCCAGACCCCGGGCGTTCAGCTAGCCGCGGGGGCGGGGGCCGGCTCGACCGGCGCGTCCTCGGCGGGGTCGACCACGCGGGTCCCGGGATGGGCCAGCCCGGCCAGGAACGCCAGCACCAACGCCACGGCCATCCCGATCAGCACCGCGCGGGTGGCGTACGCGAAGTCCAGCTGGATGGCCTTGAGGACCTGGTCGCGGAAGGGCGCCGGCACGCTGTCCAGCGCGCTCGACCCGGACCCGCCTCCGAGGCTCGCGACCTTCTCGGCGCCGTCGCGGGCGGCCTCGCGGGACTGGCCCAGGCCGACGAACGAATCCGTCAAGCGCGAGGTGAACACACTGGTCAGCAGCGTGCCGAGCACGGCCAGGCCCAGGCTCGAGCCGTAGTTCCGAACTGTCTGCGTGATGCCGGTGACCTCGCCGTACGACGCGCCGATTGCCCGGTTGGTGGCGTCGGTCGACACCGGTCCGAGCAGCAGCCCGATGCCCGCGCCGGACATCAAGATCCAGTACCAGTGGCCGCCGAAGTGGAGGTCGGGCACGGCCCGGGCCCAGAGCGCGAAGCCGACGGCGCCGATCGCGCAGCCCAGCAGTACCGGCTTCTTGGCCCCGCCGGAATCAAGCATGCGGCCGCCGACCTGCGCCGCCGGGGCGAAGCCGGCGAAGAATGTCAGAAGGTAGAGCCCGGCCTGGGATGCGTTGTCGCCCAGGGACAGCTGCGCGTAGACGCTGGCGAAGAAGAACACCGGGATGAACGCCACCATCGACAGGAACAGCACGGCGTTGTCGATGACGAAGGCGCGATCGGCGAAGATCCGCACCCGGATCAGCGGGACGGCGGTCCGGAGCTCGACCAGCGCGAACACGACCAGCAGCAGCGTTCCGGCGGCGATGCAGCCGATCGTGCGGACGTCGGTCCAGCCCCACGTCGTTGCCTGCTGGAGGCCCAGGACCGATAGCGCCATGCCGGCCGCGATGATGACCGCGCCGCGGAAGTCGATGCGCTGGCGCACCGGCCGATCCTCGATCCCGGCCTTGAGCGTCACGATGATGGCCAGGATGGCGACCGGCACATTGATCCAGAAGATCGACCGCCAGGTCCATTCCACGAGGTAGCCGCCGGCGAACGGGCCGATCGAGGTGAGCCCACCGCTGACGCCGAAGAAGATCGCCAGGGCCTTCCCCCGCTCGGAGACCCGGAAGCTGCTGACGACGATCGCCAGCGCCGCCGGGATCATCAGCGCGCCTGAGAAGCCCTGGAGAACGCGGAACGTGACGATCCACGCCTCGGCGGCGGACCCGCTCGGGGCGGCCCCGCAAAGCGCCGACGTCACCGCGAATCCGATGATCCCTGCCAGCACCGTCCGTTTGTGCCCGAGCACATCGGCCAGTCGGCCGCCGAACGCGAACCCGGCGGCCAGGGCCAGCAGATATCCGTTGACGACCCAGAGGCCCGCGTCGCGCGAGAGCCCGAGATCCTGCTGGATATCGGGCGACGCGACCGCGATGACCGTCTGATCGATGAAGGTCATCGCCACCGCAAGCAGCATCCCAATGAGCGCTACGTACTTGGACTTCGACGCGGGTGCGTCCTGGGCAGTTGGCACGGACATCGGGGTGCTCCTCTCGCCGGTTAGCCAGGAGCGACCGTATCGACACGAGGTTACCAACGGCGGGTATTTCGCCAGCTAAGAGTTGACGATCTTGGCCAACGCGGCCTGGACCACCTGCAACGAGTCGGGGTACTTGGCCGGGTCCGCGCCGGTGGGGTTGAGAAACGTGAGGAACATCAGGGAGGCGCCGAATTGCGACACGATCGCCAGCCCGTCGACCGCAGTGGACGTCAGACCCCAGCCGATCACGCCGTCCACCTGGGACACCCCGACATTCGCCGTGACATCGGAAGGGCCGACGATGGCGAGCGGCTCGGTGGTGCCGTCGGCGCCGTACAGCGAGCCGGTGGCGCAGGCGAAGCCGGCCACGTAGATCGCGAGGGCGGCTGACGCTGCGGCGTCGTTGTCGTACACCTTGAGCTGCTCGCTGATCTCCCCCGTCAGCGACGGGCTCAGCAGGACGGTTCGGGCCTGGAGCGCCGGCGGCGCCTGCTGATCGAGAGTCCTGGCGCCCCCCGCGGCACAGGGCAGCGGCGATGCGGTGTCCGACGCGGGGCCGGCCTGGAAGTCACCGCCGAGATCGGCGCCCGAGAGCAGCACCGACTTGAGCACGTCCACGGTGAGCGTCCCCGAATTGGAGGGGGTCGGCTCGGCCCCATCACTAGAGCCGCCCGAGCCCCCGCAGGACGCAAGCAGAGCCAGCGATGCTCCGGCGGCCGCGATGCACTGCAGCGCGCGAAGGGGCTTCCGGTGAGTCCGCATCGCCCAGACCTTAAGCGAGCAACCTGTGTCGGGCGCTCAGGGGCCGCCGCGCCAGTGATCGATTCGGTGGTGGTCGGGGCTGAACCCGTGGGCAACCCCCCAGAGCACGGCCTGGGTTCGGCTGCCCGCCTCGATCTTCCGGTAGACCGATCGGATGTAGGACTTCACCGTATTGGGGCTGAGGTAGGTCAAGGCCGCGACCTCGGCGTTGCTCTTGCCCTGCGTGATCAGCGCCAGGATCTCGGCCTCGCGATCCGTCAGCCCCTCGCGGCGCCCGGGCCAATCGAGCCCTATCGCGCTGCGGGCCCGCACCGGTGCGTCGCTGACGACGGTGTCGCCGCTGTGCACCGCCTCCAGCGCGGCGACGAGATCGCGAGCGGGCAGCGTCTTCGACAGGTATCCGTGGGCGCCCTGGCGCTGGGCGCTGGCAATGAGGTCGGGGTGGAAGTTCCACGTGTAGACCACAACCCGATGCGCCCGGGGGCTGTCCACAAGAACAGCGATCTCGTCATGGTCGGACTCCGGCTGGGCGAATGAATCATAGAGAGCTATATCTACGGTGTCATCAATGTCCTGGTTCGCGTCGATCTCTGCGACGACAACACGGTCGCGGTAGGGGTCCAGCATGTGGGCGACGCCGATCAGGACCACGTCGTAGTCGTCGACCAGCGCGACGGTGATGGGCTTCCCGCTGCTCGTCATGTGGCCACCATAGCCCCCCTTAGGGGTGTAGCAGCACCGCCCTGGGGGTGGTTGATTCGATGGACCAGCCGCAGACGCGTGCTGGACTCGCGTCGGCCCCGGCCGACACAGCGGAAGGACCGGACCATGGTTGGTCTCATCATCACGATCGTCCTCATCGGGCTCATTGCCGGCGCGCTGGCCCGCCTGCTGGTGCCCGGCCGCCAGGACATCTCCATCGCCATGACCATCGTGCTGGGCATCGTCGGGTCGTTCGTCGGCGGCTTCCTGGGCTACGTGCTGTTCCACAAGGACGGCCAGGACGGCTTCCTCCAGCCCTCGGGCCTCATCGGCTCCGTCATCGGCGCGGTGCTGGTGCTGCTGGTCTGGTCGCGGGTGGGCGGGCGCAGCGCCGTTCGTCGCTGATCCTCCTGGCCGCGGTCGTTCGCACTGCGGCGCATCATGGAGCGATGGAGGCGATCCAGCTGTTCACGGGTCCATGCGCACCCGGATCGCCGGCGGTTGTCCGCCGGCGAATCCGGGCGCTCCAAGGCGTGTTGCGCATCCCCAGTCGCGTCATCGAGGACCTCGAATTGGCGGCCACCGAACTGACGACGACGGCGCTGGACGACGGCGCGCTCCTGCTCGATGTGCGCCTGCTCGATCAGCGCACTCCAGACGATCCCGACGGCGGGCTGACACTGGCGCTCACGCTGACCGACAGATGGGGCCTGACCCGCGACCGCGTCGAGAAGGTCGTCCAGGTCTGATCGACGGTGCGCTCAGCGGCGGCCGAGGTGGCTGCCGGCATCCATCCGGACCAGCTCGCCGGTCATGTGGCCCGACGCTGGGCTGGCCAGGAAGGTTACGACCTGCGCGATGTCGTCCGGCCCCGAGGCGACCTGAAGCGGAGTGCCAGCGGCAACAGCCACCCGCATCGCGTCGGCGGTCTCCTGGCCGCGGCCCTTGGAGAACCAGGGCGTGTCGATGTAGCCCGGGCACACAGCGTTGACCCGGATCGCCGGGGCGAGCGCGCGGCCCAGAGAGATCGTCATGGTGTTGAGCGCGCCCTTGCTGGCCGCGTACGCCACGGAGGACCCGACGCCGCTGAGGCCGGCAATCGAGGACACGTTGACGACGGCCGAGGCCTTGCCTGAGGCGCGCGCGCCGGCCTCCAGCAGCGAGCGGGCCGCGCGGATCATCTGGTACGGGCCAATGACATTGACCGAATAGATCCGCTGGAAATCCTCAGCCGACAATTGATCCAGCTGGCTGTGGTCGGGCACGTGCTTGGTCGTCCCGGCATTGTTGACCAGCGCGTTCAGGCCGCCCCATGGCTCGGCCGCCGCGGCGAGGCGCAGGCAATCCTCGTCCTTCGACACATCGCCCTGCACAACCAACACCTCGAGGGCGCCGGCGTCCCGGCACTGCTGCGCGGTCGCCTCCGCCTCGGCCTCGCTGGAGGAGTAGTTGACGATGACGCGGGCGCCATCGGCGGCGATCTGCCGGGCGGTTGAGGCGCCCAGCCCGGACGACGAGCCGGTCACCAGCACGTTGAGCCCCTGAAACGACACGCGTAGTCCTCCGATGGTGATGCACCTGAATGCGCCTGGCCTGTGGCACATGCTTAGTCGCTGATGGAACCCGCGGCAATCCCATCGCCGGCCAGGATGAGGGTGTCGAGCAGTGCCTCGGCATCGTCGTGGCTGATCAGTGGCGACGCCTGCCCGGCCCAGAGCGACATGAAATCGGGCAGGCCGCGCTCCCCGGCCGTGGGCCGGAATTGGCCCGTGAGCCAGTTCTGGATGGGGAACGGCGCGATGTCGCCCGACGCGCCCAGCTCCGCGGTGATGCGATTGGGGATGCCGCGAGCCA
>JAOPVO010000143.1 GCA_025966155.1 Pseudonocardiales bacterium | reverse complement strand
GGGCGTTGGCCGCGACGAGACCCGGCGCCAGCGGGAGCGCGCCCAGCCGTTCGGAGATCGAGGCGCTGGCCGCCCAGACCTATGCGTAGGTCGCCTGCCCGGTTCACGCGCTAATGGTTCGCACGGTCCCACCACTCCAACGCCCATTGGCCATCGGCCATCGGCATCCTGAAGGCCCAGCAGGCGGGCGCGGAACCCCTCCGTGGCAACGCGCGCCCGAGTTGCCTTCCAGACCCGCTCCGGCTGTCGGAGGATGTCGCGCTCACCCTGCCATCGCAGCGCCGGATCGGATTCCCTGAGCCAGCTGTGCACGTCGGGGTAGTGCGAGCCGGTCGGGTACTGCGGGCACGTCGGTCATAGCCGGCACCTCGCAGGGGTCAGGCGGTCACGCGGGGCCGCGCACGGCGCCCGTCGACAGCAGCTCCGCGATCTGGGCCTCGGTGTAGCCCACCGCGTCGAGCACCTCAGCGGTGTGCTGGCCGAGCTTCGGGGCCGCCCGGCCCACGAACGGCGCCCCGTCCGGGAAGCGGATAGGGGCGGCAATCGTCCGGAACGTCCCGCCCCAGCCGTCCTCGACATCGACGAAGCAGCCGGCGTCGTTGGACACCGCAGACTCCGCGGCCTCCCCCAGCGTCTGCAGGGTGGCGTGGATGACATCGCCCTTCCGGAGCCGCTCGCGCGCCTCGGCCAGCGTCAGCCGCGCGAACGCCTCGTCGACCAGCCCCCGCAGCAGGGCGAGGTTGGCCTGGTCCGTCACCGGCGGGATGAACCGCGGGTCGGTGCCGAGCTCGGCCAGCCCGATCGCCTCGAGGATGGCGAAGTAGTCGCCTTTGCTCCGGGCCAGCGCGATGACCCAGCGGTCGTCGGCGGTCCGGAAGTAGCCCGAGGTCGCGTTGTCCCGCTGACCGCGCGGCTTGTTGGTGGTGACCGCGCCGCCATAGCGAAGCTGCGACGACATATCCCAGCCGATCGCATACGTGCCGGCCCGGATCAGGCTCGACTCGACCAGTCGGCCGGCGCCGGTCTGCGTTCGCTCGTGCAGCGCCGCCAGGATGCCGGCGACGGCGGAGATCGCCGTGACGTGGTCGCCGAAGCCGGGGCGGACGGGGAACGGCTCGACCCCTTCGGGGATCGTCGCGCGGGCGACGCCGCTGGCCGTCCAGAAGGCGGTGATGTCGAACGCGGGCAGATCGGCGTCGGGACCGACGAGCCCATAGCCGGTGATGGCGGCATAGATCAGGTGCGGCATCTGGGCCTTGAGGCTGCCGTAGTCGAGGCCCATTCCGGCCAGCGATCCCGGGCGCACATTGGTGATGAACACATCGGCCTGCTCAAGGAGGCGCAGCAGCACATCGCGGCTGCCGGGCTGCTTGAGGTCCAGGACGATCCCGCGCTTGCCCCGATTCTCGTTGATGAAGATGGGATTCCCGGGGCTCTGCTCGGTGTCGGGGGCGAACCCGCGCATCGCATCGCCGATAGGAGCCTCGACCTTGATGACATCCGCGCCCCAGTCGGCCATGACCGCGGCCGCCCCCGGCCCGGCGACCCAGGTGGACATCTCGACGACCTTCACACCTTCGAGCAGCATCTCCACGCGCCTCGCATCCAGTACGGCCAGCCGCCAACCTTGCGTGCGTCTCCTGTCTAGCAAGCGGGAGCGCTCGGGGGCAGGGGCACACCGACGGATTCGGTCGTCAGATGCCTTCGCGCCAGGCGGCCAGCACCGACTGGACGTCGGCGTAGACAAGGTCCAGCAGGCGCCGCAGAACGCCGATCCGGCCCATCGGCGAGGCGACATCAGTGGCGGCGCGGTACATCAGCGACCCCTCGTCGCCGTCGATCACCAGCGCGCCGACCTGGAGCCGGGCATTGATACGCGCGACGGCGACGAGTGCCTCGGCGAATGAGCCATCGACTGCGGCGGCATATTCGGGCAGCTCTGCGTACAGCACCAGCCAGTCCGATTCCGTCACGTCGGCGAGGCACTGCCACTCGTCGTCGTCATCGCCCATCGTGAACCCGAGCGGGCCATCGCCGGGCAGCCGCTGATTCGCCACACCCAGCTCGGTCAGCACTGCGGCGAGCTCGGCCAGCGGGGCGGACGAGCCCGGCAGCTCGAGAAGGCTCATAGCCTGGGCCAGATCGGTCAATTCTATAGGCAGCTCAGGATGTTCGTCGAGGATGAACTGCAGCGCCGCGCTCTGCGCAGGACCTGCGTCGGCCGCATCCAACCCCCCGGCCCCGTCCAGCGGGACGTAGTCCCAGATCGTCCGGATCGGACCGGCCGACGTCTCCCAGCCGGCCAGCACCCAGGCGCGGGCCTCGGCTCGCGACGAATCCGAAGCCAGCCACGCCTCCGCCGCCACCGCGTCGAGGTCCGGGTCCGGCGCAGCGCCGGGGACGGCGCGCAGCCGAGCCTCCAGCTCACCGGTGCGATCGGCCGCCTCGACAACTCCGGCGGTCAGCTCCCGACCGGCCCCGAAGACGCCGCCGGCCATGACTCGGTCGAGGACCTCGGCACTTAGCCGGACCTGCAGGCGGGCCTGGCCATCGGTGCCGAGCACATCCAGCGGGAGCGGATCGGCATCGGGAAGCGCGAATACCGTCATTGCCGCCGGCCCTCGCATAGACGGCGGGGGCTATGCATCCGCCGGGTCCAGCTCCTTCAGCAGCGCCGTCTTGTCCAGGCGCCCGGCAGCCCCGGCAATATCGGTGGTGGCCTCGATCATGTCCCCGACGACCGACTTGCCCTCGCCGACCTTCTCGAAGTTCTCGTTGGTCTGCACATCGGTGCTCTTCGAGGCCTCGGCCTTGGCCAGGATGGGGGTGGCCTCCCGGCCCTTGCCGATGAGGGCCTGCGTCCTGGTGTGGAACTCCGAGAGCTTCGCGGCGTGCCGGTCGATGAGGGCATCGCGGATCTTCTTGGTGGACAGCGCAAAGCTCTCCTGCGAGTCCTTGATGAAGCCCGGAGCCGCAGCGGCCGGTGCCGCCGGGGCCTTCGTGCGGGCCGGGCCTCCGCGCTCGGCGACCGGTGCGCGGGTGTTGCGGGCCGTAGCGCCGCGCCGGTCGGCGTCGGCCTTGGCGTAGCCGATGCCCGCCCCGATCCCGCCCGGCGCCACGGCGCCGCCCACGATGCCCACCGCCTTGTTCGCCGCCGTCGCGGCGATCATCCCGCCGAGGTCCGCCGGCCCGGCCCCGGTGGTCAGGTTGCCGTAGCCCTGCGTCCCGAGCTGCCCCACCGTTGTGGTGAAGCTGCCGCCCGCAGCGGTGCCCGCCATCGCGGCGCCGGTCGGGGCGATCACGCCGGCGGCGTCGCCGAGCAGCTCGCTGCCCTGCTGGACCACCTGGGCGTTGACCTGGTTCTTAGCCCGCCAGTTGCTCATCGTGGCCCGCTGGATCGACGACCAGCTCAGCATGATCACGCCGATGACGCTCCGCAGGGCCGAGAGGGCGATGGCCATGAGACCGAAGAGAGTCCCCAGTGGGATGAAGATCGCCTGGGCCCCGGGGATCAAGGCCAGCAGCGCGCACCAGATCGCAGCGCCACCGACGAAGTCGCGAATCTCGCGAACAATCAGCATGAAGGTCTGGAGCGCGGCGTGGAAGCCGGTCGCCGAGCCGAACGCGGCGGACTTGCGCAGCGCGGCGAGCACGGCGAACTCGTTCTTGAGGCGCGTGCCGATGAACCCGCTGGTCATCGCCCCGGAGTGGCCGCCGTCGGTCGTGGAGGCCTCGGGCCTGAAGATGCCGCCGGTGGCGGCGCCGACGATCTTGCCGCCGACCAGCTTGCCAAGGGCCTTCACGTCGCCGACCCCGGCGTGGCCAGCCTCCTTCATCTCGGTCTTGAAGACCTTGAACTGCGCCAGGCGAACGGCGAGCTGATCGCCCGAGAGCTTGGCCTCCCGCACGTGGCCGCCGAGCTCGCGGACCATGCCGGTCGATGTCGTGGAACCGGCGAGTCGGCCCGAGTGCTTCTTCAGCCCCTCGACCTTTTTCGACTTGGCCTGAAACCGCTCACTCGCGTGCGTCCGCGTGCGGCCGCCGGTCAGCTTCTTGACCTCGACCTTGATCCGACGGCTCTCCTCGTACGTGCCGTCGATCAGCGGGACGGCCGCGTCGGCGATTCCCTGCGTTCGGTCGGCCTCATCCATAGCCCGCTGCGCCTGGGCCTGCTTCGCCGAGAGGATCGGCATCGCGTCGTCTTTGGGGCCGATCTTCCAGCGATCCTTCAGCGTCTTCTGGAATTTGGCCTTGCCGGCCATGGGCGTTGTGGCGAAGCCGAGGATGTCCTCCTCGATCTTGGCCAGGTGCGCCATCGTGAACCGACGGCCCTGCACGATCTCGGCGTCGTGGCGCTGCGCGGTCTGCAGAAGCTGACCCGCGACATTCTCGTAGATCGTCGCGCTCGCGAAGGGATCCTCCTCCTCGATCTCAGGGGTGATGCCCGGGATGGGGATTTTGGAGGTCGCGACAGGGGCCTTGGCCTCGGCGGAGACCTCGGCCTCCTCGCCCTCCGCCGGTGCGGGCGCGGGACCGGACGCCGCCGCGGCGGCTTCGCCCCGGCCGCGATCGGACGGAGCCAGCCCGGTGGGGACCCCGCCGCGCCCCCGCGCTGCGCCAGGCGCGGCGGTTGCGGTCGACAGTGCCGCCGGGGCCGCGCCGCCGCGGGTGGCTCCGAAGGGGGCCGAGATGCCCGGGGTCGGGACACCCGGGGCGATGGCCGCTCTAGGGGCCGGAACGGGAGCCTTCGCGCCCGGTGCATTCTTGGCTGGCGCCGCGTCTTCTGCAGGGGCAGGGGCCGGGGCGACATCGGGCTCCATGACGGCAGGGGCTGGCGATGTCATGCGCGTGAGCCCCCCGTCGACGTGCTTCTCGATAATCGAAGCACGAACTTCGCATTAATCCAACACTCGCAGAACAGTAAGCACACACTCGTCTCGCTGCTCATCGAGCCAGCTGAGGCGGCACGCGGCGGCCCATCTTGCCCAGCTCGCGCTCGGCGGCGGCCCGAAGGTGGCGCATGCCGATCGCCTCGCCCGCCGCGGTGGCAGTGAAGGCTGCGGCCATCACGACATTCTTGATGCCGCCGCCGGCCAGCTCCACATGCTCGGCCAGGCGATCCAGCTCGACCGGGTCGTCCGGATCCATTGCAGGCACGGCGGTCAGGTGCGCCTCCCAGAGACCCCGGCGCACATCGGCCGCAGGCTCCACGAAGGACACGATGAAGTGCAGGCGCCGGGAGAAGGCCGCGTCGATATTGCCGCGCAGGTTCGTCGCGAGCACAGCCAGGCCGTCGAAGCGCTCCATGCGCTGGAGCAGGTAGGAGATCTCCTGGTTGGCGTAGCGGTCGCGGGAGTCCTTGACCGCCGAGCGGCTTCCGAAGATGGCGTCGGCCTCGTCGAAGAACAGGACCACATTGAGGGTCTCGGCCTCGCGGATGATGTTCTCGAGGTTCTTCTCGGTCTCCCCGATGTACTTGTCGATCAGCGACGACAGCTCCACGGTGTACAGCTCGAGGCCCAACTCGCCGGCCACCGCCTCGGCGGCGAGGGTCTTGCCCGTGCCCGGGGACCCAGCGAACAGCGACAGGATCCCGTTGCCCTTCGTGCCCTTGCCGCCGACGCCGCCCCGGCCGAGCAGCTGCTCGCGGTGACGCGCCCACGACACGAGCTCGTCCAGCGACCCCCGCGTGGCCGCCGGGAGGATCAGGTCGTCCAGGGTCACCTGCGGGACGATCCGCAGCGCGCTGGCGGCCAGCTGCTCGCCGCCGTGCAGTCGGGCGGCGTCGCGCAGATCGGCGATGTCGAGGCTGCGATCGGCCGCCGCGGCACTGAGCTGGGCGACTCGCCCCGCCACGGCGATCTCCTCGGCGGTGAGGGCGAGATTGACGAGGTCGGCCCAGTGCTCGCGCGCCGGCGAGGCGCCATGCGGAGGCGAATCCGGCGCCGCCTCATCCCAGAGCTGCTCGCGGGCGTCGCGCGGCAGCGTCGGCGCGGCCATCGTCAGGGGCGCGACCGGAGTCCAGGCCGCCCGCCAGCTCAGCCGGTCGGCGCAGATCACCGGCACGGCGGAATCGGCGAGGACGCTCAGGATCTGCGGGACGGCGGCAGCATCGTCCATCCCGGTGACCACCAGGCCGGCGCCGAGCAAGCCGGCCTCGCGGGAGGCGTCGGCCGCCGCCTCGGCCGCGGTGGTCCCGCTGGCGCGGCGGCGCAGATCGACGGCGACCGAATCGATGCCGACACTGGCGAAGGCCGCGCGGGCGGTGGCGACGCCGCTGGCGCCGGGCCGCTCGACCAGGTGGCAGAGCGACGCACCGGCCAGGATCCCCCGGCCCAGCTGATCGGCCACGACCGAGCCCACCAACGGGGTGGTCAGGCTCATCGCCTCGAACTCGGCATCAGGCTCGTCGTCGCCCAGCAGGTGGGCCACCACCCGGTCGGGCGCGGCGATGCGGCGCTGCAGGAACGGCCCGGTGTCGACGACGTCCAGCAGGCGGCGGCGGATGAGGGGCGCGCCGGACCTCAGTCGGGCGCGCGCGGCACCGTCCCCGGCCGGCCGGCCGGCTAGCTCGAGCGCGACGCCGAGGGTGGGACGGCTCGGCGTATCGAACCCCGCCAGCGCCCCCAGGACGGCGGCGATGCGCGCGTCGATATCCGCGGCGGCCGCGATCGTCAGGAGGTCGGCATCCAGCGGGGACAGCCCGAAGATGCGCTGAAGGCGGGCCAGCGCGGCGTCCTCCGTCACGGTATCCGTCTCGGGGCGCGCGGTCCCGGGGTCCTCCGTCGCGGGGTACTCCGCGCGCAGCAGATCGAGCAGGCGGGCAATATCAGCGCTGGTGAGGCCGCTCGATGACCAGGCCGGGCCGCGCCGCTCGACTGCTGCGCCGAGCGCGCCGACAAGCCACGTCAGCCTTGCCTGCACAACGGCCCCCTGAAGCGCGTCATTTGTCCCCGGAAAACGCACGCTACGCGGTGCCAACACCATGACCGAACAGTGGTGACCAACTGTCCCGACAGGTCAGGCAGTGCCGATAGGCCGGGCCGAGGTGTCGTCCGCGCAAGCTCTGCAGAGCGTGGCTGCTCGCCGTGCAACGTTGCTGCTGAGGGCCGCTACTGCGCCGCCAGCACCCGAGCCGCCTCGCGAATCGCAGTCGGGGTGAGCTTGCCGGCCGGGGATCCGGACAGCTTGGCCGTGATGTGCTCGTCCACGGTGACGGGCGCTTAGAGATTCGGATGCTCGGCGTCGACGCAGCCGGGGA
>JAOPVO010000136.1 GCA_025966155.1 Pseudonocardiales bacterium | reverse complement strand
CGGACGGCAGCGCGCACGGCGGCCGAATCGGTGACATCGAGGTCGGCGCGGGTGGCGGCCATGACCTTCGGGCCGCCGAGCACGGCCACGCCGGGGATCGGCGCGGGCGAGAGAACCCGGGCCAGGTCGCTGCCCAGCTGGCCGGAGGCGCCGGTGATGAGCCACCGCCGCGGGCTTGCGGCACTCATCTGGAGATTGCAGCCTTGCTCTTCAGCGGCCGCCACCAGGCCTCGTTGGCGCGGAACCACGCGACAGTCTCAGCGAGGCCCTCGTCGAAGGTGTGCCGAGGCGCATAGCCCAGCGCGGCGAGCTTCGAATGGTCGACGGAGTAACGCAGGTCGTGGCCCTTGCGATCCTCGACCCGCGTGACCATGTCCCAGCCCACACCCATCGCCTCGAGCAGCTTGCCGGTGAGCTCGACATTGGTCAGCTCCAGGCCGCCGCCGATGTTGTACGACTCCCCGGCGGCGCCGTCGGTGACGACAAGCTGGATGCCGCGGCAATGGTCGTCGACGTGCAGCCAATCCCGCACGTTGAGGCCCTCGCCGTAGAGCGGGACCGGCTGGCCGTCCATCAGATTGGTGACGAACAGCGGGATGACCTTCTCGGGGAACTGATAGGGCCCGTAGTTGTTCGAGCAGCGCGTCGTGGAGATATTCAGGCCGTACGTCACGAAATAGGCCCGCGCGAGCAACTCGGCGCTGGCCTTGGCCGCGGAGTAGGGCGAGTTGGGCTGAAGCGGCCATTCCTCGGTCCACGAGCCCTCGAGGATCGAGCCGTACACCTCGTCGGTGCCGATGTGGACGACGCGACCGACCCCCGCCTTGAGGCAGGCCTCGAACAGCGTCTGCGCCCCCAGGACATTGGTCACGACGAAGTCGGCCGCCCCGGTGATCGAGCGGTCGACGTGGGTCTCCGCCGCGAAGTTGACCACCACATCGTGGCCCGGCAGGACCTGGGCCAGCAGCGCCGCGTCGCAGATGTCGCCTTCGATGAAGGAGTACCGCGGGTCGGCTGCAATGGGCGCCAGATTGGCGAGGTTGCCGGCGTACGTCAGCTTGTCGAAGACCGTGACCGACGTGACGTCGATGTCCCCGTAGCCGCCGCCCAGAAGGGTCCGCACGTAGTGCGATCCGATGAAACCGGCGGCGCCCGTAACGAATATGCGCATGGGCGCCGATGTTACCGGCATGAGGGGCTCAGACCCGGCCGACAGGCGTTGGCGCGGACTGTGTATCGACTGCGCGGGGCCCAGCGTCCGGTAGCGTCCACGCCCGTGGATGTTCGCGAATTAGCCGTGCCTGACGCCTTCGAGATCGTGCCCCGCCAGTTCGGCGATGATCGCGGGACCTTCCTGGAGTGGTACCGCCACGAGGCGCTGACCGAGGCCATCGGCCACCCCCTGGACCTGAAGCAGGCCAACTGCTCGGTATCGGTGCGCGGGACGGTGCGCGGCATCCACTTCGCCGATGTGCCGCCGAGCCAGGCCAAGTACGTCACGTGCGTCCGCGGCGCGGTGATCGACGTCATCGTCGACATCCGGGTGGGATCGCCGACATTCGGGTCGTGGGACACCGTCCGCCTCGATGACAAGCGCCGGGCCGCGGCCTACCTGTCCGAGGGCCTGGGGCACGCATTCATCGCCCTCACCGACGACGCGACCGTCGTGTACCTCTGCTCGAGTGTCTACAACCCGACCGGCGAGCACGGCATCCACCCGCTGGACGCGCAGATCGGCGTGGACTACGCCGAGTTCCTGGGCGACACGGTTCCCCTGCTGTCGCCCAAGGATGAGCAGGCGCCGACGCTGGCGGAGGCGGCCGCGTCCGGCCTGCTGCCCGACTACGCGGCCTGCACCGAGCTGTACCGGTCGCTGCGGATCCCCGGCGGTGTCGCATGAAGGGCATCATCCTGGCGGGCGGTTCGGGCACCCGGCTCTACCCGATCACGCAGGGCGTCAGCAAGCAGCTGATGCCGATCTACGACAAGCCGATGATCTATTACCCGCTGTCGACGCTGATGCTGGCCGGCATCAGCGAGGTCCTGATCATCACGACCCCGCACGATGCGCCGCAGTTCGTCGGCCTGCTCGGCGACGGCTCGCGCCTCGGGATGCGGATCGAGTACGCCGTGCAGCCGCGCCCCGAGGGCCTGGCCCAGGCGTTCCTCATCGGCGCGGACTTCATCGGCGACGACAAAGTCGCGCTGGTGCTGGGCGACAACATCTTCTACGGCACGGGCCTGGGTTCCTCGCTCAAGGCCAACACCGACGTCGTCGGCGGGCATATCTTCGCCTATCAGGTGGCCGACCCGACCTCGTACGGCGTGGTCGAGTTCGCCCCTGACGGCCGTGTGCTGTCCCTGGAGGAGAAGCCGGAGCATCCGCGGTCGTCGTTCGCGGTGCCCGGGCTGTACTTCTACGACAACGACGTCGTGGCGATCGCCGGCGCGATTGCGCCGAGCGCGCGCGGCGAGCTCGAGATCACCGCCGTCAACGACGCCTATCTGCAGCGCGGGTCCCTGACGGTGTCGGTGCTCGAGCGCGGGACGGCCTGGCTGGACACCGGGACCTTCGACTCGATGATGCAGGCGGCCGAGTTCGTCCAGGTGATCGAGGCGCGGCAGGGCAACAAGATCGGCTGCATCGAGGAGATCGCCTGGCGTCAGGGCTGGATCGACGATGCTCAGATGCTCGCCATCGCGCAGCCGTTGCTGAAAAGCGGCTACGGCGAGTACCTCACCCGCCTCCTCGTCTCCGAGAACCCCTTTTCCGTCGTCGCACAGGTTCCCCCGCTAGCCTGAATCGATGCCTTCGACACCCTCGGCCCGGCCTGGGCCCGGAGCGGCCGATCGCGCCCCCCTTCCCCCCAGCCTCGACCCCCGCGGCCGTCTCGCGGGCACGCGGGCCGGCGGCGGGAGTCGCCGCGCGGACGCCTCCCAAGGACGGTCGTCGCGGGCCAAGGATCTGCGCTACGGCGCGGCCTGGGGCGCCCGCATCGCCGGGGCCCTGATGTCGTTGGTGATCCTGGTCGGCAGCGGCTGGGCGTGGTCGGTCTACCGCGACCTCGAGTCGAACCGGACCATCGCCGACGCCCTGCCTGCCGGCGCGCTTACGCCCGAGGACGGCGTGTCGCTGATCAACGACGGCAAGGACCAGAACATCGTCCTCGTCGGCAAGGACGACCGGGAGACGGCCACCGATGCCGAGCTCGCGGAATTGGGCACCGAGCGCGATGGCGGCAGCCTCAATACCGACACGATGATGATCCTGCACGTGCCGGCCGATGGGGCTAAGGCCACCTTGATCTCGTTCCCCCGCGACTCGTGGGTGACCATCCCGGGCTACGGCCAGAACAAGCTTAATGCGGCCTACTCCCTTGGGTCCGATTCCGGCGCCAAGCCAGATGCGGGCCGCAAGCTGCTGGTCACCGTGCTGCAGAACATGACCGGCCTGACGATCGATCACTATGTCGAGATCGACCTCATCGGCTTCTACCGCATCAGCAATGCGATCGGCGGGGTCGATGTCAACCTCTGCTCGGCGCAGTACGACGAGTTCTCGGGGATCGACCTGCCCGCCGGCCTCTCGACCATTCAGGGAACGCAGGCGCTGGCGTTCGTCCGGCAGCGGCACGGCCTTGATGGCGGCGACCTCGATCGCACTGCCCGCCAGCGCTACTTCCTCACCCAGGTGTTCCAGAAGGTCCAGTCAGCGGGAACCCTGCTCAACCCGTTCAAGCTCAAGGATCTGGTCGGCGCGGTCAGCTCCTCGCTCACTACCGACAGCTCGCTGGACTTCTTCGAGCTGGCCAAGCAGATGCAGAACCTCACTGGCGGCGGCATCACCGAGGCCAACATCCCCACGCTGGGCACCGACACGATCAATGGCCTGAGCGTGGTGGTCGTGGACTTCGCCGGCATGTCCGACTTCATCGCCACGGTGATCGGCACGGCCACGGATAGCACGCTGGGCGATGCCAAGACTGTCGCCCCCGGCAGCTTCGTCGTCGACGTCCTCAACGGCGCCGGCGTCTCAGGCATCGCAGGCGCCAACGCCGCTGCGCTGACCGCATTGGGCTTCAGCGTGGGCGCGGTCACGGATGGCAATGCCACCTCGGTGACGACGATCCGCTATCCGGACGGCCAGCAGAGCCAGGCGAAGACCCTCGCGGCACAGGTCCCCGGCGCGACGATGATCAAGACGGACACGGTCAGCCGTGTCACGCTGATCATCGGCTCCAACAAGCTGCAGGTCAGCTCGCTCAACCCGACCGCGTCCTCGGCCCCGACCGTCACCCCGGTTGTGCCGGATACCGGCAACAAGACGACGGATACCCGCAACGGCGCCGACACCGGCTGCATCAACTAGCACTCGCTGAAACAGCAGCGGGTCAGCGGCTTCATTACCGAGCGCGGAACCAGCAACGCGCGGCTAGAACGGCGGTGGGTCGTCGGGGGCGATGTCGTCAGGGTCGAATTCTTCGGCGTTGAGCATTCGGCCGGCGATTCGGCCGCCGCGCCGGTTCGTGGAGCGTCGGCGCAGGTCGGCCACCCGGTGGCGGCCTTGTCTGAGGGCGCGGGCGATGTCGGCGAGGCGGTCGTCGGACAGGACGGCGAGCGGGACAGTTTCGGGCAGCCGGGTGTAGTTGGCGCCGTGGCGGTCGGTCCAGACGGTGGCCCCGGTGTCTGGGTCGCGGGCGGCGTCGAACAGGCGCGCGGTTTTCAGGGCGTGCTCGGTGACGCATTTGGCGTCGTTGTTCCGCTGCCCGGTCGACCCTCTCGGGAACGGGGTCTCGTGGTCGATCTGGCACATCCGCGCCGGGGTCGAGCAGCCGGGCCCGGTGCAGCTCCGGTCTCGGGCGATGATCAGGTCCTTCAGCGCCTGCGGCGGGCGGTAGGTCTCGGTGCCGTATTCCAGGACCCGGCCTTGCGGGTCGACGAGGAGCCGCCGCCAGGTCGCAGTGCCGTCGAACGCGATCGCGCGGGCGGTGTCGGCGTCGATCGGGCCGTAGCCGTCGAGCTCGCCGGGCGCCTCGTCGAGGCCCAGCAGCGTCGCGATCGGCACGACGACCTGGATCGAGGGCCGTCGCCCGTGCCGTGACGGCAGATCGTCGTCGGCGAGCACCCCGCAGGCGAGGTTCACCAGTGCGTCGAACCGGTGCGCGTCGATCCCCTCCACCTCGGGACCGTCGACCTCGACCCCATTGACTCGGGAGTTACCGGGGTTGCGGGCTGCGCTGGCGTCATGGGCTGCGCCCTTCGCCGCGGCGAGGGCGGCATCGCCGAGGGCGGAGATGGCGGTGTGCAAGACGGCGACGTCCTCGGCCGGGCCGACGACCTCCAGCGACGCCATTCCCCCGGTCAGTGGGCGGGGGTAGCCGACCCTGCGCTGGCGGCGGGCCCGTCGGTTGCGGCCCTGCTCGTCGAGGGCAGCCCGCTGGGCGACCTCGCGGCGCAGCAGCCGGTCCAGCTTCGCCGGGGTCAGGTCCGGGGCTAGATCGAGGACCGCGTATTGCACGGCCAGGGCGGTGTCGTGGTCCAGGCCGGAGACGCTGCGGGCAATCAGCCGGGCGCAGGCCTCCGAGATGAGGCCCTGCTCCAGGGCGGCGCCGGTGTCGGCGAGCCATCCGGTCAGCATGGACGCCGCGCCGATCCGCTGCGCGGCGGCGGTGTTCGATATCCCGGTCGAGCCGGCGAGAGACCTGGTGCGGGCCTTGGCGACGAGGTCCAGCCAGCCCTGCGCGCTGGACACCACCGGCTGCCCCTGCCAGGGCGGGGCCTGCGAGGAATCGAAAGCCGCGTACAGCAGATTCCGGCGGGCGGAGACGAACCGATCCTGCCGCTCCCAGTCCCGAGCCACGGAAAGCTGCTCACCCTCGGAGAGCACGGAGGCGTCGAGAGCAAGCAGTGCCGCCAGCAGCCCAACCCCGGCCGGAATGCCGGCCAGCTCGGAAACGGTGGTGAACATGTGTTCGAGTCTATCGGGGAAATACAGTAGTGGCAACAGAGTGTACAGGATAGTCGCCTATAGCCTTAGGCAACGCGGGCAGCGGCGAGCGACCGCCGCACACCAGCCCGGCCAGCTCATCCAGGCAGCGAAGAGAAAAGCCGATCGGGACTGCCTAGCTGCGCAATTAGGCACTGGAACGCGGGAATCAGCCTCCGTAGACTGCGGGCACTCCACCGAAGGGCACCGGCTGATGGCCACCACCGACTCCATCGAGGCGCTCTTCGGCGCCCGTCTCGCCAGCGCGTCGGGCGCGCCGCTGCTGACGTC
>JAOPVO010000118.1 GCA_025966155.1 Pseudonocardiales bacterium | reverse complement strand
CGCTGGCCGTGGTCGAATTGCGCCGCGCCGCGCGTCGGCATGGGGATGTCGCGACGCAACTAGCCGAGCGGGTCCTCGACGCCGTGCATCACGTCTCCATGGTTCCCGAAATTCTGGCGTCAGCGGCCAGCCTCCAGCCCGCCGCGTTGCGCACCCTTGACGCGATCCATCTGGCTACAGCACTGCAGATCGGCTCATCGCTCGCGGCGTTCATCGCCTACGACACCCGCCTCGCTGACGCAGGCATCGCCGCAGGGCTGCCCGTGGCCCGACCGGCCTGACGCCAGTGGTTCTTGCCTTCTGTTAGCGAGTGATCGTCTCCAGGACACCGTCGCGGGTGCCGCCGACCCAGATCGTCGAGGTGCCAGGGAAGACAGCCACGGAGTTAGGCTGCTCGACGGTGGAATAGCGCGCTATCTCCACCGGCGTATACGCGTCGAGGTTGAGGCCGACGAGCTCGTTGCGCTCGGTCAGCGTCATCCACACGGTGTTCGTCTGCGCGTCGTAGGCCAAGCCGTAGGGGTTGCCAGCGATCGGGTACTTCGTCAGCAAGGCCAGTGGGTCGAGGGTGTAGATCATCACGGCGTTGCCGCGGGTATCGGCGATGACCACATGCCGGTCGGTCGTGAGCACGCCATGGGTGGGGCCCGCGCCAGCCGGGACGCGCCCGGTGCGGTTCCCCGTCGCCACGTCATAGGTGCTCAAGGTGAATCCGCCGACGTCCACCACCGCGACCGTCGGGCCGGCGCCCACAATCCCGCCTGGTTGCACCAGATCGTTGACCGTCCGCTCGACCTTGCCCTGCGCGTCCAGGATCGAGATCTGCTTGCTGAACTCATCGCCGACCACCACGCGTCCGCCGTCGACACCCGCGGCGTCGTGCGGCTGGGTTCCCACCGATGTCGTCTTGGTCGCACCGCTGGGAAGCGCGACGCGGATCAGCACATCGGCATCCTCGACCGGGACGAGCAATGGGCCGCCCGGCCCGGCAAGCTGGAGGTGCCGCGCATGGCCGGGCATGCCCACGGCGGTCTGGGCGCCGGTGACGGGATTGATCAGCAGGATGCGGTCGGGATCGCGCACGGCGATGGCGAGCACACCGGTGACGGAGTCGTAGACCATGCCCTCGGCCTGCTGGCCGACCTCGGCGACTGTGCCCGCCGGCGCGACGGCATCGGTTGGGGCCGCTCCGGGACCGGCCGCTGTCCCCCCGCCGCTGCTGCCATCGCTTGCCGACCCGCCGCCCGACCCGCAGGCCGCGAGCAGGGAGCCGAGCAGGAGAGCCGCAACTGCTCGACGCCAGGACACCGGGCGAGTGTGCGCGTCACGTCGGACGACGGCGACTCCCCGCGCTGTCTCGCATAGTCAGCGGCCCGACGCCGTCTGGACCCGCTCGGCGAGGGCGTCGGCATCCGCGGCACTGATCACCAGCGCCGCGATGGAGCCCCGGGTGAACGTGATGTGCACGGCCGGCTTCGAGCCCTTGAGGACGAAGAACCGGGTCCCGCCGCGGCCGCGGAAGGTGCCGATCGCCACGCGCCGCGGGATGGACAAGCCTGCGGCCTTGAGGCCCTTGACCAGGGTGAAGGGCTTGTCGGTGACCTCGACCGAGCCGATCGCGGACACGGGCAGGCGCAGGTCGCGATGCAGCGCCGCGGCCTTCTCGAAGGTGCTCAGCCGCAGCACCAGTTCGTTGCCCTCGATCAGAAGCTCAGCCATCGGACCCCTCCACAGTGAGACTCCTGAGGTGCTGGACCACCGCGGTCGCCGCGTCCACGGCCGGCACGTGCTCCCAGATCCTCAGCACAACCCATCCTTCTTCCTGCAGTGCGACTGTCGTTTCCAGATCGCGCTCGACGTTGCGCTGCAGCTTCGGCGTCCAGTATCCCGTGGGGTCCTTGGGTCGGGTGCCGTGCTCCGGGCATTGGTGCCAGAAGCAGCCGTCGACGAACACCGCCAGCTTGCGCCGGGTGAACACGACATCAGGACGGACGAGTCGTCGGGCCGTCCGAATGGGCGCATCGACGCGGTAGCGCAGCCCTTGCGCATGCAGGAGCTTGCGCAACGCGAGCTCGGGAGCGGTGTCGCGACGGCGATTGCCGCGCATCGAGGCAGACGCAGCCGACGGAGGAGGCGCAGCAATCCGGCCAGCTGATGAGGGTGGCGGAGTCGGTCCCCGCGCCGGCGTCAGTGCGCGCGGAGCGTCGGGAGCAGGTAGTTCTCGCCGATCCATCGCACGACGTCTACCACCACAGCGTCGCCAAAACCGAATCGAGCCTGATTGTCGGTGCTTCCGGTGAGCCGGTAATCCGCGGCGCCCATCAGCCGGGCGTACTCCAACGGCGTCATCCACCGCACCCGCACGCGCCCGTCGGCGATCTCGACGAGGGCCTGCTTCGACGATCCGCCGCCGGTCGTCCGCAGGCACCCGGCGATGGCGTCGCGGCGAATCTCCCAGACTGCGGAGCCGCCTCGCGTTCGGCGGTAGGCCGTGCGCCAGAGCGGGCCGGGCTGCTCTAGGAGCACGCGAAGGCGCTCGGATTGCACCGGGCTGAGCGACGCCAGGAACGTGGCGCTGCGCGCCGGCTCCCACCAGCGGGCATCGTCGGTCGGGACGTCTTGAACGACGGCGGCAAGGTCGATCGGGCCCACCGGCAGCGGCGGCAGTTCGCGATGGTGCAGACGGAGATCAGCATTGCGTCGATGGACTTGCTGGATGAGCTCGGGCCGTACCGCGCTCAGCGGAGGCGTCCCAGTGCGCAGCGCGGTCGGTTGTGCACCGTCGATCCGCACGCCGATCACGAACAGGCGCGGTCGGGACTGGGCGACGAAGTAGCGGGCGTCGACTGCGATGACGTCGCACGAATAGCCCAAGGCGTTGAGCTGGTGAAGCGCCTGGCGCAGGTCCGCGCCGCCGTGCGAGGTCGCGAAGCCGTGGACGTTCTCGAGCATGACCATCCGTGGGCGCGCGCCTGTCTCTAGCTCGCCCAGCACCCGGGCGAATTCGTAGAACATGCCCGAGTGCGTCCCGGCCAGGCCGCGGCGATTGCCGGCCAGGCTCAAGTCGACGCAGGGGAACGACGACGTGGCCAGGTCCAGCCCGACCGGCAGGTCCGCGCCGCTCACGTTGCGGACGTCGCCGAGATGGAAGTGCGCGGCATCGTGATTGGCCGCGTAGGCGCGTTGCTTCGCCGGCTCGATGTCGTTGGCCCAGACAACCTCGGCACCAAGCGGCTCCAGCGCGGCGCGCACCAGTCCGATACCGGCGAAGAATTCGGCCATTCGCGGCCGGTCGAGCGTCGTATATGCCGTGGGCCTCGGCGGCGCTACCTGCGTCGAGGGGCCCATAAGCCGGGAGCCTAGGCGGGCCGCATCGTCGCTGTGGGTAGGCGGAACCGGCGGTTGAAGCGTTTTCTGTTGCCTGTCCCACCGTCCATCAGTCGCGGGGAACGTCTGCGTGGCACTCGGTGTTGGATCGTCAGGCAGTCATAGTTCCCCCAGCGGGTTGATGATTCGCGCCGGGGTTGAGCGACCAGCCTCCATCACATGCCAGAGCATCAGAACAGCATGAC
>JAOPVO010000082.1 GCA_025966155.1 Pseudonocardiales bacterium | reverse complement strand
CCGGTTCTTCGCGGCGCCGGGGGAGTGGACGCTGTCGGTGCTCGCGCCGGGCGGCCTCAAGGCCCGTCGCGAGGTGCGCGCGCTCGAGCCCGGCCTGGTCGAGACGTCGCTCGTCCTGGAGTAGCTCGGCCCCTCCTTCGACAGCCCCCAGAATGGCAAGTTGGACCGCTCGGAGCGGCTCAACTTGCCATTCTTGGGTTCTGCGGACGGTCAGTAGACCAGCGCCTGGACGCCCGGCTCCAGGATCTCGGCGACGAAGCTGGCCGAGCCCTTGATGACGATGCCGGGCACCAGATCATCCTGCGTGAGGCCGCGACGGGCTGCGCACTGCGAGCAGACGGCAATCGACCCGCCGGCCAGGATCGCGTCGCGCAGATCCGCCAGCGGCGCGGCCTCGGCGAGGGCGAATGCCTCGGCCCGGCCGGGGACCGCGAGCCACGCCGCCTCGCCGGTCAGCCACATCGAGACCGACGCGCCGGCCGCCAGGGCGAGCGCCGACACGGTGAATGCCTGATTGCAGCGCTCGGGCGCCTCGACGCCGGTGGTGCACTTGACCACCAGGGATCGTGCAGTCGGTTCCATGGCGATATGGTGGCGCCATGCTGGAAGTCGCCTACACCTCGCTGCTGATCGGCGTGTTCATCCTGATCGGCATCCTGTCGGTCTACGTCGTCTACAAGTTGTACGAGGGCCAGAGCTGACCAGCTCGTCTGCCTCGGACCCGGCGGATCCTGCTTCGCCGGACCCGACGACTACGCCGGATCCGCCCAGCACGCCGGCGGTGTGGGGCGGCCTGCCGATCCCTGATGACACCGTCGACCTGCGCAGCGGGCCGGAGCTGTCCGCCCGGCTGCTCGCGCTCCTGCCGCTGGTGGGGCAATGGAGCGGGACCGGGCGCCTGGCCGACAGCTCAACCGGGGAGTCTGTCGCGATCGGCCTGGCGCTGGCGTTCGCCCATGACGGGCGAGACTTCCTGACGTATGAGTCCCGGTCCTGGCTCGTCCCCGTCGATGCCGCCGACGCCGCGCCGCCGCTGCGGGAATCCGGGTTCTGGCGGCGCGGCTTCAATCAGGACGCGGTCGAGGTGACCCTGGCCGATTCGGCCGGCGCGATCACTGTGCTGACCGGCGTTGCCGGCGACGCCCGATGGGAGCTGGCGACCGATTCGGTGGCCAGTGCGCCGACGGGCCGCGCGGTCCGCGCCGAGCGCCGCCTCTACGCGGTGGTCCGCGATGCGCTGATGGTGGTCAGCGAGCAGAAGGTCGACGACGTGTGGGTGCCCCAGCTCAACGTGCAGCTGTTCCGCACCCGCTGAGCCCGGCCCACTGGGCTGAACGCGTGGCCAAGGGCAGTCGCTGAGCGACAGACCATTGCCAAAAGTTCCGCTCGCGCGCGGGGCGGCGGCCGGCACCGGGCATAGGTCGGCCCCCGAGCCTTTGCACGGCGACCGCTCGCGTTGGCGAGGGATCGTCGAGGCCGACTGGACAGGTCGGCGGCTCGAGGGCCGGGTGGCTGCCGGGGATTCACCAGCCGCTCGCGCGGGGGTGTTCCAAACAGCGTTGTCGCAGCAGAGCGGCTAGCGGACAGCCACCTCACGCGTCCGGTATGTACTCAAAATCGAACCACCCCCTCTCTCGTGTACCGCCAACGTACGACGAGATTCGGGCGCTCGCAACACTTTTTTTCGAGGGATTCCGAGGCCGGCAAAGCCTGTGCGTCGGTGATGTTTCGACGCGGTCGCCGCCCGCAATAGCGGGCTATGCGAGGGGCTGATCGAACCCGGCCAGTCGGCGCAGCTTCGACGTTAGCGCGCTATCCATGGCGACCGGCGTGCCATCGATGTGGGTGACCTCCGCGATGCCGCGGACGCTTGAGGCAAGCCAGACGCCGTCGGCGCCCAGCAGATCCTCCGCGCGCGCGGTCCGGATCGCCGTCGGCAGCTCGGCCTGGACGGCGGCGTCGAACAGCGCGCGCTGCGTCGTGCCGATCAGGATGCCGGAGCCCGCGTGCGGAGTCGTCGCGAGCACGCCGCCGGTAAACCACAGCACTGTCGACGTCGGTGCCTCGAGCACGAGGCCGTCGGTGCTCAGCAGGATCACGTCGTCGTCGCCACGGCGGGCGGCCTCGCGCATCGCGGCCATATTCAGCCCGTACGACAGCGACTTGACCCCGCCGAGCAGCCACGGCGCATCGGCGTACGCCGTGCTGGGCCGGCCGCTCGTCAGCAGCGCAACGCGCACGCCGGTGACGCGCTGGCGCATGGGCGCGGCGCCGATCGGGGACAGCAGCGCCAGGCTGGTCGGGAGCCCCGCGCCCTCGACGCCCCGGGTCAGCATCAGCTTGAGGGCGCCCTCGCCCGCGGCTGGCGGCGTCCACGCCTCGACGACCAGCGCGCACAACTGTGCCCACCGCACGGGGTCCGGCGCCGGCAGGTCCATCGCGCGGGCCGAGGCATCGAGGCGCTCCAGATGCTCGGCCAGGCGCTCGACGTAGGCGGCGCCATCGGGGCCGAGCACGACGCGGCAGGTCTCGAAGCAGCCGTCGCCGCGCCCGAGCCCCAGGTCGTCGGCCCGCGCGATCGGCTGCTGCGGGTCGGCCAGCTCCGGTGTCTGGGCGGGGCCGGCGAGGACGCCGAGCGTCACTGTCATGCGGTCACCCTAAAGCGGCGCCCGCTGACCGCGGCCGCTGCGCCGCCGCGACTCTAGGATTGGGGGATGGCCACCACCCCGACCGCCGACACGGAGGCCCGCGAGCTCGCGGCCCGCCTGCGCGATCGCGGGCTGCGCTGGACGCAGCAGCGGGCCGAGGTGCTGTCCGCGGTGCGCTCGCTCGGCCACGGGACGCCCGAGCAGATCGCCGCCGCCGCGCCCAATGCCGACCTCACCACCGTGTACCGGACCCTCGAGCTGCTCGAGGACCTCGGCGTCGTGGCGCACGCGCATCTGGACCATGGCGCGCCGGCCTATCGCCCGGCCGACGATCGCCACATCCACGTCGTCTGCCATAGCTGCAGCGCCGTGATCCCGGCCCCGGACGGGCTGGCCGACGAGCTCATCCAGCGCCTCGCGCTCGAGCGGGACTTCGCCGTGGACGTCGCCCACTTCACGGTCTTCGGGATCTGCTCGAACTGCCGCGACGGGCACGTCATGGCCGCAGGACACAGCCACGCCCACGACCACGCGGCGTCCGGGGAACAGAAGTCCGCACAGGAGCGCTGAGCCAAACGATGAGCATCGTGACGATCGACACCGACACAGACGGGGCCCCCGAGGCCGACGCGCCCGCGGGCTACCACTCGCCGCTGCTGACGCTGCCGGGCGCGGTCGACCTGGACGCACCCGTCGACCACGGGGTGGCGCTGCACTACGGCGATCCGCTGGGCGAGCAGGGCCGCGCGGTGCGCGGCGTGGCCTTGATCGATCGGTCCAACCGCGAGGTGCTGACGATCAGCGGGTCCGACCGACTGACCTGGCTGCACAGCATCTGCTCCCAGCACGTGAGCGATCTGCGCGACGGCGAGGGCGCGCAGTCCCTCGTGCTGTCGCCCAACGGCCACGTCGAGCAGCACTGGATAGCGACCGAGCTCGGCGATCAGCTGTGGCTCGACACCGAGCCCGGCGCATCGGAGGAGGTGCTCGGCTACCTGCTGAAGATGCGCTTCATGAAGCGCGTCGAGCCCACCCGCGTCAGCGACGACTGGGCGATGCTGTCGCTCGTCGGCCCGCGCGCGGCCGAGGCGCTGGCCGCCGCCGGCTTCCCCGGCATCCCGGCCGCCGAGTACGCCTCGGTGCCGCTTCCCGGCGGCGGGTTCCTGCGCCGGATGCCCGATCTGGGCGCCCCGATAGTCGACCTGCTGATCCCGCGCGCCGATCTCGAGGCCGTGGCCAAGAGCCTGCTCGCCGCAGGCGCAACCACCGCCGGCACCTGGACGTACGAGGCGCTGCGCGTCGGCGCCCTGTCGCCCCGGCTGCGATTCGAGACCGACCACCGCACCATCCCGCACGAGGTCGAGTGGATCGGGTCGGCCGTCCACCTGAACAAGGGCTGCTACCGCGGCCAGGAGACCGTCGCGCGCGTCCACAACCTGGGCAAGCCCCCGCGTCGGCTCGTCCAGCTGTACCTGTCCGGCGAGAGCGACACGCTGCCCGTGCCCGGCACCCCGATCGAGTTCGGCGGGCGCACCATCGGGTTCCTGGGCACCGCGGTCCACCATTACGAGCTCGGCCCGGTGGCCCTCGCGGTCATCAAGCGGTCGCTGCCCGACGACACCGTCCTGCAGATCGGCGCGCACACCGCGACGATCGCCCCGCCGGAGCACTAGCCGACAGCACTAGGGAACCCCGGCAAGGGCGCTGCCGACGGCAGCGGCCCCAAGGCCCAGCGCGAGGGACAGCCCGACGTAGACGCCGGCCCTGAGCGCCCCGCGCAGATGGCCCTGGGCCGCTAGCTCGACCGACTCGACCGCGAAGGTCGAGAAGGTCGTGAAGCCGCCGCAGAACCCGGTGCCGAGCAGGGCGACCACCCAGGCCGGCGCACCGGCGGCTTCGGCGATCGCGCCCAGCAGCAGGCACCCCAGCACGTTGACCGCCAGCGTCCCGATGGGGAATCGCCAGCCGTGCCGGGACTGGATGGCGCGGTCGAGCAGGTATCGGCTCGGGGCGCCGACGGCGCCCCCGGCGAAGACCAGCAGAACGGTCACGGCAGATCCGGGTCATCGGGAAGAGTCGGCCGCGCTGATGCCCCGGTCAGTGGGCCGCCCACCAGCAGCGCGCCGGCCCGGGCGCCGAGCGCCGCGCAGGCCAGCCCGCCGACGACGCTGAGGACGATGTACGCCACCGCAGTGGGGGCGGGCAGGTGGTTGGCCTGCACCGCGAATGTCGAGAATGTCGTGTATCCGCCCAGGATCCCGGTCCCGACGAACGGCCGCAGCACGGCCCGGGGCGCGCGCCCCGCTGCCGTCGATGCGGAGATCGCGCCGACCAGGAGGCCAAGCAGCAGGGACCCCGACACGTTGATCGCCAGCGTCGCGAGAGGCAGCTGATCGGCCGCCGAGGGATCGAGCTGGCCAATTCCGTAGCGGGCTATGCTGCCGATTCCTCCGCCGACGCCAATGGCCGCGGGGATATGGAGGTCTCCCGCGGCCATCGACACTTCGTCACACTAGTGCTTTGTCCTCCCAGGCGGATCCGGGGTTCCGGGCCTCGTCGGCCGGCGCATCAACGTGGGGCGCGAGGTCCGCATCGGCTGCCTCGATCTGCACCTTCGGCAGCCATTCGAGCCACTTCGGGAACCACCAGTTCGCGTTGCCGAGGCGGTGCATCAGGGCCGGCACCAGCACGGTGCGCAGCACGAACGCGTCGAGGAAGACGCCGACGGCGAGCCCGAGGCCCATCAGCTTGATGGCCCGCTCGTCGCCCAGCATGAACCCGCCGAAGACCGCGATCATGATGAGCGCCGCCGCGGTGATGATGCCGCCGGTCTCGCCCTGCCCGACGGTGATCGCGCGGCGGTTGTCCTTGGTGTGCGACCACTCCTCGTGCATCCGGCTGACCAGGAACACCTGGTAGTCCATCGATAGCCCGAACAGGATCGCGAACAGCATCACCGGGATGAACGGCTCGATCGGGCCGCCCTTGCCGATGCCCAGCAGCTCCGCTCCCCAGCCCCACTGGAAGATCGCCACGATGACGCCGAACGCGGCGCCGGCGGCAACCAGGTTCATCGCCGCCGCGGTGAGCGGGATGACGATGCTGCGGAACGCGATCATCAGCAGCAGGAACGACAGCCCGATGACCGCCACGAAGAAGAACGGCATCTTCGAGGTCAGCACATCGGCGAAGTCGATGAACACTGCGGTGATCCCGTAGACGTAGACCTGGGATCCGTCAGACGTCCCCGAGGCGGACATCAGATCCGGGATGACATCGGATCGCAGGTGCTCGACGAGCTTCGTCGTGGCCTCGTCCTGGGGCGATGTGGTGGTCTTGAAGGAGATCAAGGCGATGGAGTCGCTGATCGTCACCGTCGACACGCTTGAGTCGGCGACGGTCGGCTGGTCCTGAAGCGCCGCGATCGCATCGTCCAGGAAGGCCTGGTCGCTCGCGTCCGGCCCGCTGACGACCAGCTGGAGGGCGCTGTTGTAGCCCTGGCCGAAGCCCTCGGTGATGAGGTCGTAGCCCTTGCGGGTCGTGGTCGCGGCGGGGTCGTTGCCCTGGTCCGCGCTGCCCAGGCGGATGCCCAGGAACGGCACGGCGAGCGCCACGATGAACGCGCCGGCGATGATCGACAGCACCATCGAGCGCTTGCGCACCAGGCGGGCCCAGGAGTACCAGAAGCCGGTCTCGTTCTCGTGGTGATACGTGCCCGCCTTTAGCGCCTTGCGCTGGCGGCGGGGGAGCACGGCGTGGCCGAAGATCGCCAGCAGCGCGGGGAGCAGGGTGACGGAGGCGATGACGGTCAGCAGGACGCCGATCGACGTGCCGACGGCCACCCCGTAGAGGAAGCTGACGCCCAGCGCGCAGAGGCCGAGCAGGGCGATGCAGACGGTGCCGCCCGCGAACAGGACCGCGCGGCCGGAGGTGTTGACGGCCAGGGCGATCGAGTCGGCCATGCTCATGCCCGACAGTAGATTGCGCCGATGCCTGGTCACCATGAACAGCGCGTAGTCGACGCCCACGCCGATCACCATGAGGTCCAGCAGCGACGGGGCGAAATCGGCCACCGACATCGCGTGGGTCAGCATCGCCAGCAGGGACATGCCCGTCATGAGCGCGGCGATCGCGGTCAGCAGCGGCAGCGCGGTCGCGGCGAAGGTGCGGAAGACCAGGCCCAGGATGATGAGCGCGGCGATGAAGCCGAACACCATCGGCGGGACGCCCTCGGTGGCGAACCCGAGCCACGCGAAGCCCGAGCCGGTGAACTCGATCTGCAGGCTGTCCGAGCGCGCGTTGTCCAGCACATCGGCGAGGTCCTGGATCTGGGTCTGCGTCGTCTCCATGGAGGTGAAGTTGACGGTGATCAGCCCGATCGTGCCGTCGGCGCTGATGAGGTCCGCGCCCGGCGATTGGCCGCCGCTATCGCCGCCGTCCTGGGTGCTTGCGGTGCAGCCGATCTGGCCCCACGGAGCCCTGATCGAGGAGATCATGAATGCGGGGTTGTCGCACGCCGCCTGCAGGACCGGCTGGACGTCGCTCTCATAGTCAGCTACCGATCCGGTCAGGGCGTGCAGCACCATCGTGCCGCTATCGCCGCTCTGGTCGGTCAGGCCGGCGTCCTCGAGGAGCTTCGACACCGCCTCGGTCTCGGTTCCTGGGAGGGTGAACTCGTTGCGGTAGTCGGCCCCGCCGGTAGCGCCGGCGAGAACCGCGGTGCCGGCGATGATGGCGATCCAGGCGCCGACTACCCACCAGCGATTGCGAGTGCAGAATCTAGCTAGGCGTTCCATGGCGTGATGCCCTTCGGTTAGCAAGTGGCCGGGAGGTGTGCTGGGCGGCCGCGGTGACGCCGAGCGAGGTACTGATCAGCACTCTGCGATCAGCCGCTGGCATGCGGCTGTCACGGCGCTGGCATGACGATCTTCAGGATGTCGGGACCCAGTGGCCCGGCGGCAGAGGGACAACACCCCCTACGACCCTGAAACCGCGCGGAACTCATCGCCGCCCGTCTCAGGGTTTGCCCCGAGCCCGCCGTCGCGCCGATCACTAGGCTGAGGGCATGCATCCGGCAACCAACGCTGAGGCCTGGCTCCTATTCGTGGTGTGGATCGGCGTGTTCGTGCTGCAGATCTGGGCGCTGGCGGACTGCGTGACCCGCAGCAGCGCGGCCTTCACCGCCGCCGGCAAGCTGTCCAAGCCCGCGTGGCTGGGCATCACCGCGTTCTCGGTGCTCGTCTCCGGATGGCTGCGCCTCACGAGCAGCGGGCTGATCCTGGTGCTCATCGGGATCGTCGCGTCGCTGGTCTACCTGGCCGATGTCCGGCCGGCGGTTCGCCAGATCTCCGGCCCGTCGCGTTGGTGACGAGCCCCGAGTTCTGGGCCCACGGCGTCGACACGGCTCAGCTGTCGATCCAGCGACTCGGGGACGCCCGCTATGACTCGCCGCTGACCGAGGTCCTCGCCCGGCGCCGCGATTCGCAGAACTACGTCGGCGAGGACGACCGCGTCCTGCTCGACGACACTGCGCGGGGCGTGCTGGCCCGCCGCAACGGGACCGGCGGCACCGGCCAGCTGCCGGGCTTCGAGCCCGGCGGCCCGCGGCGCCGGATCTGGTTCGACCCGCCAGGAGTGCGCGCCGGCATCGTCACCTGCGGCGGCCTGTGCCCCGGGCTCAACGACGTGATCCGCGCGCTGGTCCAGGAGCTCTGGCAGCACTACGGGGTCCGCGAGATCCTCGGCTTCCGCAACGGCTACCAGGGGCTGGTGGAGCGATTGGCGACCGAGCCGATGGTGCTGACCCCGGACGTCGTCAAGCCGATCAACGAGTACGGCGGGACGATCCTCGGCGCATCGCGCGGCGCGCAGGACCCCGATGAGATGGTCGACTATCTATCGTCGCTAGGCGTCAACATGCTGTTCGTCGTGGGCGGCGACGGGTCGATGCGCGGGGCGCAGAAGATCAGCGACGCCGCGAAGGCGCGCGGGATCGAGCTGTCGGTCGTCGGCGTGCCCAAGACCATCGACAACGACCTGCCCTTCATCGACCAGAGCTTCGGGTTCCAGACCGCGTTCGCGAAGGCGACGGAGTCGATTCGGGCGGCGCGGGTCGAGGCGCAGGCGGCGCCCGGCGGGGTCGGGCTGGTCAAGCTGATGGGCCGGCACTCCGGATTCATCGCCGCCTATGCAGCCCTGGCCAAGAACGACGTCGACTATGTGCTGATCCCCGAGGTGCCGTTTGCCCTCAATGGGCCGAACGGGCTGCTGGACCACGTGCTGCGCCGCGTGCAGGAGCGCGGGTACGCCGTGATCGTCGTGGCCGAGGGCGCGGGCCAGGAGCACTTCCCCTCATCGGACGCCACCGACGCCTCGGGCAACACCGCGCTGCAGGACATCGGGCGGTCGCTGCGCAGTTGGCTCGTGGAGCGGTTCGCCGCGGCCGATGAGCCGATCAATGTGCGCTACCTCGACCCCAGCTACGCGATTCGCAGCGTGCCGGCCGACCCGTACGACGCGGTGTACTGCATCCGCCTGGCCCACAGCGCCGTGCACGCCGCGATGGCCGGGCGCACCGCGATGGTCGTCGGGCGCTGGCACGGCTGGTTCGTCCACCTCCCGATCAGCCTGGTGACGTCGCGGCGCAACACCGTCGACCCGCACGGCGACCTCTGGCAGACGGTCCTGGAGGCCACCGGCCAGCCGTGGGAGTTCTCGTGAGCGTCTTCTCGTTGGGCATCGTCTCGTGACCCTGGTCCTGGGGATCGAGACCTCGTGCGACGAGACCGGCGTCGGGCTGGTCGAGGACGGCGTGCTGCTGGGCGACGCGCTGTCCTCCAGCATGCTCGAGCACGTGCGCTTCGGCGGCGTCGTCCCGGAGATCGCGGCCCGTGCGCACGTGCAGGCCATCGTGCCCGCGGTGCACGAGGCGCTGGCCAAGGCCGGCGCGACCCTCGCCGACGTCGGCGCGATCGCCGTGACGGCCGGGCCGGGCCTCGCCACGGCGCTGCACGTGGGCGTCGCGGCGGCCAAGGCGTACGCGACGGCGCTGTCGGTGCCGCTCTACGCCGTGCACCACCTGGCCGGGCACGCGGCCGCCGACACCTTGGTCCATGGGCCGCTGCCGGCGAAGTCGGTGGTGCTCATCGTGTCCGGCGGGCACACCTCGCTGCTGCTGGTGGGCGACCTCGTGGCCGACCCGATCGTCCACCTGTCCGACACCGTCGACGACGCGGCCGGGGAGGCGTTCGACAAGGTGGCTCGGGTGCTCGGCCTGCCTTACCCCGGCGGGCCGGCGATCGACGCCGCCGCTGCGTCCGGGAATGCGTCGGCGGTGGCGTTCCCGCGGCCCCTGACCGGCCGGAACGACCCGCCGCTGGGCTTCTCGTTCTCGGGCCTCAAGACGGCCGTCGCCCGGCACGTCGAGACGCTCGCCCGAGCCGGCGCGCCGGTGCCGGTGGCCGATATCGCGGCCAGCTTCCAGGAGGCTGTGGCCGACACGCTCATCCGCAAGGCGATCGCCGCCTGCCGTCTTCATGAGGTCGGCACGCTGGTGATCGTGGGCGGCGTGGCGGCCAACAGCCGGGTTCGGGCGCTGGCCCAGGAGCGGTGCGCTGCGGGCGGGCTGGAGCTCCGGGTGCCGCCGCCGCGGCTCTGCACGGACAACGGGGCGATGATCGCCGCGATCGGGGATCTGCTGGTACGAGCGAAGGCCGCACCGGCAACCCTCACAGTGCCGGTGCGGCCTTCGGTTCAACTGCGGTGGGCCGATCTGGAGCACCCGCCGCAGGAGCTTTAGGTCCGAACCCAGCCGGTTCGGAGTACCTGCTCGCCGCCGTCGTTGTCGACGCGCAGGGGGCAGTGATGAGAGGTATACGGCACCAGATGTGACCTGTGCAACACCTTCGGGCCACCATTTTTCCGCTGCCGTGAGCTCAACCGCGGGTTGCCCGTCGACCACCCGTCAATGCGCGCGTCTGATGATCTCGGCGAAGGCGTCGTTGGGGCGACGTTTTGCCCGAGATCATCGCCGCTGGATGAGCCGGGCCTGGAATGCCGCGAGGGCGGGCTCGGACGTGGTGTCCGGGCCCGCCCTCGGCGGAAATTGCAATGCCAGCGCTTGGTCGAACGCCCGTAGGCGTGCGGACCGCGGCGACTAGCGGGTGGGCGGCGGCGCAATCATCGCGCGCAGCTCGTTGAACGGGATCTCGCGGTCCAGCTGCGGGTCCTTGGCCAGGCCCAGGACGCGCTCGCCGATGATGCCGCGCTGGATCTCGTTCGTGCCACCGGCGATACCGCCGCCGGGTGCGCCGACAACGCCATAGGTGGTGTCGGGGTAGTTCAGCTCAGCGGGCTCGTTGCCCTGGCGGTCCCAGGAGATGAGCTCGCTGCCGCCGACCTCGTCGGCCACATCGATGGCCTGGCGGCTGATCGCGGAACCGGCGAGCTTGGCGATGGAGCCACGGGCGCGCAGCTCGATGCCGGCGTCCACCTCCTGGCGCATACGCGTCGACAGCAGGGTGCCTGCGGTGTCGATCGAGTACAGGTGCGCGAGGCGGTCGCGGACGATCGGGTCCTCGGTGCGCCCGACCTTCTTGGCGAACGCGGAGATCGACTGGTACGACAGCGGGCGGGTCGTGCGACGCGCGCCGGTGCCGATCGAGATGCGCTCGTTGCGCAGCATCAGAACCGCCGCGGCCCAGCCGGCGTTCTCCTCGCCGACGATGGCATCGGCGGGCAGGCGGACGTTGTCGAGGAAGACCTCGTTGAACGGCGCCTCGCCGGTGGCCTGCTTGAGCGGGCGCACGGTGACGCCCGGGTCGCGCATGTCGACGATGAACATCGAGATGCCGTTGTGCTTGGGGACGGACGGGTCGGTACGGGCGATGAGCGCCCCGTAGTCAGCGCGCTGCGCGCCCGACGTCCATACCTTCTGGCCGTTGATGACCCACTCGTCGCCATCGCGCTCCGCGCGGGTGCGCAGGCCGGCAACGTCGGAGCCCGCGCCGGGCTCGGAGAACAGCTGGCACCAGACGTGGTCCCCGTTGATCATCTTCGGGATCCACTCGAGCTTCTGCTCCTCGGTGCCCATGCCCATCAGGGTCGGGCCGAACATGCCCTGGGCGATGCCGAAGATGTTCGGGGTCTCGTAGCCATTCGCGGCCTGGTTGAAGGCCAGCTGGTGCTCGTCGGTGAGGCCCTGGCCGCCGTACTCCTTGGGCCAGGTGATGCCGGAGAAGCCGGCCTCGTAGAAGCTCTTCAGAAGGGCCTTCTGGCCCTTGACGGTGTCGATGCCGTAAGCCTCGCGGGCCGCGTCGTCACCGACTCGCGGAGCGTGCTCAGCGAGGAACGCCGCAGCGGCCTGGCCGTACTCAGCGGGGGTTGGCGTGTCAGCCATTTGTGAATCCCTTTCACCGTGGGGACTTCATCGTCCGGGGGGTTTCTCTTGTGTTCGGAAGGTTCCACTTATTTAGATGCTCGAGAGATATACGCCGCATCCTCGGAGGCAGGCAAGGGCTGTTCGGCGCGCCCCACGCTGCGCACATCGGGGGCCTCGGAGACGACCGGCCCGACCTTCTCGATACCCTCGCCGGCCCCGCGAGAGTCCCCGACGCCAACGGCGTCGCGCTTGGACTGGGCGGACATCGCCAGGGCCCCGATCCCCGCCGCGGCGAAGCAGGCGATGCCGCCGAGGACGAGTCCGCTGCGGGCGCCGAAGTACTCGCAGGCCGCCCCGGCGATGGGGCCGCCGATGGGTGTCGAGCCCATCACCGCGACGGTCCAGAGCGACATCACGCGTCCGCGCATTTTGGGGTCGGCGGCGAGCTGGAGGGTGCTACTGCCCTTGGACATGCAGCCGACGCTGGTGCCGCCCACGAAGAGCAGCGCGACGATCTCCAGGGCCAGGGTCGGGGCGACGGCGGCAGCGACGATGGCCGTGCCGAAGGCGATGGAGGAGTTCACGAGCGACCGCACTCCGACTCGGCCCCGCGCGGCGATCCACAGCCCGCCGCCGACGGCGCCGACCCCCATGGCTGCGGTCATGAACCCATAGGCCTGGGCGCCTCCGCCGAAGGTCTCCTTGGCAACGATCGGCAGAACGACCTGGAACTCGTAGGCGAGGCAGCCGATGATCGCCATCATCACCAGCGGGACCGCGATGGCCGGCGTCGCCCGTACGTACTTCAGCCCTTCGCGTAACTGACCGCGCGCCCGGCCCGCCGGCGGCGAGGGGTGCAGGCTGGCCTTGTCCATCGTGCTCAGCGACAGCAGCGGCGCGAGGAAGCTGGCGGCGTTGATGAGGAAGCACACCCCGATGCCACCGGTGGCGATGATGACTCCCGCCGCGGCCGGGCCGATTGTGCGGGCACCGTTGACCAGAACGGAGTTCAGGCTGATCGCGTTGCGCAGGTGGTCCGAGCCGACGATCTCTTGGACGAACGACTGGCGGGTGGGCATCTCGAAGCAGTTGGTGAGTCCCAGCACGGCGGCGAGGACGAAGACATGCCACAGCTGCGCGTGGTGGCTGACCACCAGCAGGCCGAGGATCAGGGCCAGTACGCCCTTGGCGGCCATCAACCTGATCAGCAGGCGCCGCTTGTCCGACCGATCGGCGACCACACCGCCGTAGGCACCCAGCAGCAGCACCGGCAGGGTCTGGCAAGCGACAACCGCTCCGAGCGCCGTCGCCGAGCCAGTTAGCTGCAGGACCAGCCAGGACTGGCCGATGATCTGCATCCAATTGCCGATGTTGGAGACCGCCTGGCCAGCGAAGTAGCGGCGGAAGTTGTTGTTGCTCAACGCGGCGAAGGTGTCTTTGCGCAGTGCCGCCGCGCCGCTCATCACGAGGCGCCGCCCGCGGCCGTGGTCTGAGGCGTCCGCCGGAGCATGGCGTCGGCCAGCTCCTCGAGGGCCGGCAGCGCGTCGATCAGCTGGGCCGAGGTGCCCGAGGGCAGCTGGCCGAGGCGGGCGCTGAGCAGCGCGCTGCGCTCATCCCGAAGCCGCCGCTGGACGCGGGCGCCCTCGGGGGTGGCCTCGATCTGGACGGCGCGCTGGTCGTCGGGGTCGGGCAGCCGGCGGATGTAGCCGCCGGCGTCGAGCTTGGCGATGATCCGGGAGAGCATCGTGGGATTGAGCCCCTCGAGCTCGGCCAGCTCGCTGAGGCGAAGCGGCCCGCGGCGGACCGCGGTGCCCAGCACCTGGATCTGCGTGCGCGTCATCTCGCCCGCGCCCACCTGCCGGTCCATCGACCGGGAGATCTTGGCGACGGCGATCCGCAGCCGCGAGACCAGCTCCGCGTCGTCGACGGCTGCGCCTGCAGCCACATCCCCTGCCATCGATCGCCATCTCCTCGGGCGCGCTCGGCGCCGGCCGCAATTACTTGCTTGCCGGCAAGCATACTCCTGAGGCGTCGCCGCGTCGCTCGGCGCGGGCTCGAGTCGCTGGGCTGAGTCGCTCGGCCACCGCGATGGCCAGCGCCAGGGCCAGCCCGATCGCGCCGATGGCGAAGAACCCCCACCGTGGATCGGCGGAGTCGACGACCACGCCGATGATCGGGGCGCCGACCGCCGCGCCGATGGTCAGGGCCGAGACGTGCAGCCCGGTGACCTGGCCGCGCGAACGGGCCGGCGCGATCTCGATGAGGTCCTGCGCGGTGGCCGACACGACCGGCGCGCAGAAGGCCCCGGTCGGGATGAGCAGCAGGGCGACGAGCCACCAGGTGGTGCCCAGCGCCACGGGGATGCAGAGCCCGGCGAGCAGGACCAGCAGCAGCACCGGGGACACCCGCCGTCCCGCGCCGTAGATGAAGCCGCCCACCATCGACGCTATGCACCACACGGTGATGACTGGCCCGATCAGCGGCGTCTCGCCGAACGACCGCAGCACCGCGACGATGGCGGTATCGGTTCCGGCCAGGGTGAAGGCCGCGGTGCCGGTGATCAGCAGCAGCCCGATCGCCTCGCGCCGCAGCCACGCCCGGGTCGGGATCGGCGGCCCGGGCTCGGCGTCCCGCTCGTCGACGCTGGTCATCGGCGGGTTGAGCACCAGCAGCGAGACCCCGGCGAGGGCGATGAGCACCCCGACCAGCGTCAGCGTGACCGTCGATCCAGCCTGGGTGAGCAGCACGATGCCCAGCGCCGGGCCGATCGCGAACGACATCTCGACCGAGATGGAGTCCAGCGACAGCCCAGCCTGGCGCTCCTCGAAGGGGAGCATCGCGGCCAGGGACTGGCGCACCACGGAGAACACCGGGATGGCCAGCAGCCCGCCGAAGAACCCGCCGACCAGCAGCGCGGAGTAGCCCAGATGGCTGGAGCTCAGCCAGAACACCGTGTCGACGACGGTCGTCACCACGACCACCGGGCGCAGGCCGACGCGGTCGATCGCCCGCCCGAGCAGCGGCGCGCCGATGGCCGCGCCGATGGCGAAGACCGCGGCCAGCAGCCCGGATTGGGCGTAGCTGCGGTCCATCGTCTCCACGACGTGCAGGGTCAGCAGCAGCGGCGCGGCGGCGATCGGGATGCGGGCGAGGAAGCTCTGCAGCACCAGGGCCCCAACCCCCGGGCGCCGCAGGATCGCCCCGTAGGGCCCGAGGGTCATCGCGTCGCGCCCATAGCCGCGGCCGATTCGAGCACGGGCTGCGCCGCCCTTCGCCGATTGAGCGGGGCCAGGACCGCGGCCAGCCCGAGCCCCAGCACCCCGATGGCGACGAAGCCCAGGCGCGGGTGGCTGTGGTCGACCACCAGGCCGATGCAGGGCGAGCCCAGGGCATTGCCGACGGTGAGCGCGGAGCCGTTGAGGCCAAGCGCCTGGCCGCGCACCGCCTCCGGGGTCCGCCGCACGATCTCGTCGGTCGTGGTCACGAGCATCGGCGCGCAGAGCAGCCCGGTGGGGATGACGGCGATCAGCAGGATCCACCAGTTGGGCGCCAGGGCCACGGGAATGCAGAGCGCGGCCAGCGCCGCCAGCAGCAGGATCGGGTCGATGCGCCGGCCCGCGCCGTAGACGAAGCCGCCGACCAGCGACGCCAGGCACCACACGCCGAATACGGGGCCGATCAGAGCGACCCGGTCGAACGAGCGCATGACGGCGGTGATCGCGACATCGGTGCCCATGACCGTGAAGGTGGTCGCGAACGCCATCAGCAGCACTGCGGCGACGTCGACATTGAGCCAGGCCCGCATGGGCGGGCGGACGGCGGCGGCCCGGGCCGCAGCCGCGCCGGCCGCCGCCTCGGTCGTGTTGCCGCCCGGCCGGCCGTGGATCGGCGGATCGATGATCAGCAGGCCGATCCCGGCGCCGACGATCAGCACGCCCAGCAGCCATAGCGTCAGCGTCGGGCTGGTCTGCGTCATGAGCACGATCGCCACGGCCGGCGCGGTCGCGAAGGACAGCTCGACCGCCATCGAATCGAGGGAGAAGCCGGCCTGGCGATCATCGGGCGGCAGTAGCGCGGCCAGCGATTGGCGGGTGATCGTATAGACGGGGATCGGCAGCAGCCCGCCGACGAAGGCCGCGGGAACCAGCGCCCAGAACGGCAGATGCGCAGCCGTGAGCCAGAAGACGCCGGCGACGACCGTGGCGAGGCACAGCACCGGCCGCAGCCCGACGCGGTCCATCGCCCGGCCCAGCTGCGGCGACCCGATCGCGCTGCCGATCGCGAAGGCGCCGGCCACCAGCCCGGATGCGCTGAACCCCCTATCGAGGTCCAGGACGACGTGCAGGGTCAGCACGATCGGGGCGGAGATGATCGGCATCCGGGCGACCAGGCTGGTGAGCAGCACCGCGCGCACGCCCGGGCGCGCGAGAACGCGCCGGTACCGCGAGAGGTCCACTGCTCATCCGTTCCACAAGGTGCTCCGGCCCCAGCCGGGATGTGGGCGCCGATCTGCCCGCCGTTGTATCAGGGCCGGCCGACAATCCATTGTCGCCGAGGTGGCGAGTGGATATTCGCCTCGCCGCTGATCGGATCGGCCCGGGCGAACCGGTTCGCACCTGGGCCCCCGGGCAGAACTGGATCATGACCAGCATCCCGAATCCGGACTCCGGTCCGGACCCCGTCCCGCCCAACCCCTCCAGCCCCGAGGTGCCGCCGCCGGACCCCGCGGTGTCCTGACTGTCCGACCGGCCGGATGACCTCTGGGTTGACGTCGTCCGGGCGACCGCAACGCAGAGACCATCAGACGGCGTCGAAGGCCCTCTCGCGCTGATCGGCCCGGTAGGCCTGCCGGCTGGCCAGGCTCATCACGACGGCGAGGGATGAGATGACGGCCATGGTCCCGAAGGCCAGCTGGTAGCCGTCGACCAGATGCGCGACGGCCTCGGGGCCCAGCGTCGACACGGTGCCGGCGAAGACGGCGTGCCGGATCCCCTGAGCCAGCGGCGCGGTGAGCAGGGTGAAGGCCATCGCGGTCCCGATGAGGTTGGCCGTGTTCTGGATCGTCAGGCGCAAGGCGTTGGTGCTGCCGAGGTCCGCACTCGGCGTGCCCTCGAGGATCGAGGTGATGTTCGCCGGCTGGAAAGTGCCGCCGCCGAAGCCCATCAGCACCAGCCCGCCGCAGATCGGGCCGAATCCGGAAAGCGAGCCGGTCGCGAAGAACAGCACCACCAGCCCGGCCGTCGATGTCGCCGCCCCGATCGCGGCCACCGTTCGCGGGTGCATGCCCTTGGTGACGAAGCCGCCGAAGGCCGACGCGACGACATTGGCGGCCGAGAGCGGGAGCAGCTGGAGCCCGGCCTCGAGCGGATCCGCGCCGCGGGCGGCCTGGAAGTACAGCCCGGCCAGGATGATCACCGAGCTGTTGGCCATCGAGTTGATCATCCCGGCCAGGATCGCCAGGGTGAAGGGCCGGTGCTTGAACAGCTCGAGGTTCAGCAGCGGGGCCTTGGCGCGGCGCTCGACCAGGATGAACACCGGCACGAACACCACCGCGAGCCCGAGCCCGATGCGCACCGGCGTGCTGGTCCAGCCGCTGCTGCTGACCTCGGAGAGGCCGATGACGATGCCGCCCAATCCCAGCAGCAGAGCCAGATTCCCGCGGATATCGATGCCGTTGTATTTTCGCTGCGACGGGACTTTCCGGAGCGTCGCCGAGCCCCAGATGAAGCACAGGATGCCGACCGGCACGTTGAACCAGAAGACCCAGCGCCAGCCGAGCGCGGTGGCGAGCGCGCCGCCGACGGTGGGTCCGAGCAGCCCGGCGATGGAGAAGCAGGCCATGTAGATGCCCAGGCCGCGCCCGAGCATCGCCGGCGGGAAGGCCGCGCTGACGATGGCGGCGCTGTTGGCCAGCAGCATCGCCTCGGCGATGGCCTGGATGACCCGAAGCCCCAGCAGGACCTGGACATTCGGGGCCAGGCCGCACAGCAGGCTCACCACGGTGAAGGTGCTGAGCCCGATCAGGTACATCCGGCGCCGGCCCATGACGTCGGCCAGGCGGCCGCA